>CACMRS010000005.1 GCA_902616165.1 uncultured Pelagibacteraceae bacterium | reverse complement strand
ATTATTTTATTAAAGTCATACCATTATTTTTTAAAAAAAATTAATTATACTAAAATTTATAATTTAGATGAGGAAACTTTATTCATGGAATTTGAGGATAAAATACTAAATGGATAAAACTTTTTACATTACCACTCCAATATACTATCCATCAGCAAAGCCTCATATGGGTCATGCATATTCAAGTATTATCGCTGATTTTTTTGCAAGATTTAAAATAATTGATGATTATCAAGTTTATTTTCTTACAGGTACAGACGAACATGGTTTAAAAATTCAAAGATCAGCAGAAAAAGCAGGTAAGAAGCCTCAAGTATTCTGTGATCAAATTAGTCAAACATTTAAAGACCTTACAGACACTTTGAATTTATCAAATACTGATTTTATAAGAACTACAGAGGATAGGCATAAGAAAACAGTTCGACATCTTTGGAATGAACTTGAAAAAAATGATGATATATATTTATCAAATTATTCTGGATGGTATTCAGTATCAGACGAAGCTTTTTATAATGAGGATGAAATTGAGGAGGTAGATGGAAAAAAAATTGCTGTATCTTCAAAATCTCCTGTTGAATGGATAGAAGAAGAGTCCTACTTTTTTAGACTTTCAAAATGGGAAAAACCATTATTAGATTATTATGAAGCTAATCCACATTTCATTTCTCCAGAATCTAGAAAAAACGAAGTTATTAGTTTTGTAAAAAGTGGTCTTAAAGATCTTTCTGTAAGTAGAAAAAGTTTTTCATGGGGTATACCAGTTCCAAATAATAAAAACCATGTAATATATGTTTGGCTCGATGCTTTAACAAATTATTTAAGTGCATTAAATTATCCAAATAAAGATGATGATTTGTTTAAAAAATTTTGGCCAGCCTCAATCCACTTAATTGGAAAAGATATACTTAGATTTCATGCTGTTTATTGGCCTGCTTTTTTATTAGCAGCAAAAATTGATTTACCAATTAAAGTTTATGGGCATGGATGGATATTATCAGGAGAAGAAAAAATGTCTAAATCTAAAGGTAATATACTTGATCCACTTGAGATAATTAAAGAGTATGGTTTAGATCCTTTAAGATACTATTTAATTAAAGAGGTTTCTTTTGGTAATGATGGAAATATATCTCAAGAAAGACTAGAGGATTGTATCAACAGCGATTTAGCTAATAATTATGGAAATCTATGTCAGCGTGTAACTGCTTTTGCAATAAAAAATTGTGATGGAAAAATTCCATTAGAAGTAAAATTCCAGGATGAGGATTTATTAATACTAAATAAGTATAAAGATAATTTAGATAATATTAGGTCGCAGATTGACAATCAAAATATTAATTTTTATATCGAATATATTGTTAATTCACTTTTTGAAGCGAACAAATATTTTAATGATCAAGAACCTTGGAAAAAGAAAAATGATATAATTAGATTAAATACTATCGTGTACACTACATTAGAAATTGTCAGAAAAATAAGTTTTTTATTGTATCCAATTATTCCTGTATCCTCCCTCAAGGCATTAAAGATATTTGATATTGAAGAAAAAGATATAAAATTAGACACAGTAACTAACAACGATTATTTAATAAAAGGAAATAATATAAATAAGATAGAGATACTTTTTAAAAAAATAGAAAAAAACAATGATTGATTCACACTGCCATCTAGATCATGAACCATTATTAAGTGATTTATCTAACGTAATACAAAGATCAAAACAAGTTGGAATAGAAAAATTATTAACTATCTCAACCTCGTTTGAAAGTTTTTCTAGAGTTAAAGAATTAGTTAATAAAGATGAGATGATCTATGGTACTATCGGCATTCATCCTCATGAAAGCTCTACAAATATTATCACTTCAAAACAGATCATAGAGAAACTGAATGAAAATTCTAAAATTATTGGAATTGGAGAAACTGGGTTAGATTTTTATTATAATAATAGTGAAAAAGACAAACAGATAGCAAGTTTTGAAGAACATATAGATGCATCTATAAAAACCAATATTCCATTAATAGTTCATTCGAGAGATGCAGAAAAAGAAACCTTTGAGATTTTAAATAAATATAAAAATGAAAACCTTAAAATTTTGATGCATTGTTTTACCGGATCTAAAGAATTTTCAGAGAAACTAATATCTTTAAATTCATTCTTTTCAGCAAGTGGCATCATTACTTTTAAAAACTCTTTGGATTTACAAGATACGTTCAAATCTATTCCGATGGATAATATCTTAATTGAAACTGATAGTCCTTTTTTAGCACCCGTTCCTAAAAGAGGAAAAAAAAATGAACCATCATTCATTGATTTTACTGCTGCAAAATTAGCTGAAATTAAAAAATATCCAAAGAAGATCTTATCAAAAAAACTACAGATAACTTTAATAAACTTTTTTTTAATTGAAATTAATGCAATTTATTATTTTAGGCTGCGGTAGTTCAATGGGTGTACCAAGACCAGATGGTTTTTTTGGAAATTGCGACCCTGATAATAAAAAAAATTATAGAACAAGATGTTCAGCTTTAATAAAAACCACAGATGAAAATATCCTCATAGATACAGCCCCTGATCTACGTCAACAACTTTTAAGACATAAAATAAAAAAAATTAATAAAGTGTTATATTCTCATATGCATGGCGATCAAACTCATGGAATAAATGATCTGAGATCTTTTTATATAAACAGTAGAAAACAACTTGACGTTTACGCTGATAAATATACTTCTAAATACCTTAATTCTACATTTTCTTATATTTTCAAAAGTTATTCAAAAGAATATCCTGCAACTCTTAAACTCAATAAACTTCCAAAAAAAATATTTACAAAAAATAATAATAAAAAGATTGGTATTCAATCAATTATGGTTGAACATGGTAAGGTTAAATCAAATTGCTTTATAATTGATAAAAAATTAGCGTATATAAGTGATGTGAGTAAAATTTATAACAAAGATCATAAGTATTTTAAAAATCTAAAATATTTAGTCATTGATTGCTTGTGGTACAATTTTCATCCTTCCCACTTTAATTTAGAGTCTTCACTAGCTATAATTAAAAAATTTAAACCTAAAAAAGCTATTCTTACAAACTTGTCACCAGTATTAGATTATAAGGTGCTCAAAAACATGCTTCCTAAAAATATTATTCCAGCACATGATGGATTAACTATAAACTTATAAGATATTTTCTATAGCTTTAATTATTTTTTTTGACATTGGTTTTGTCATTGATGCAAAAGTATCTTCTATTTTGCCATCTTTATTAATTAGAATTTTATGAAAATTCCATTTAGGGATAGCAGATTTTCCATGATTTTCTTTTGCCCATTTAAAAATTTCATGTGAATTTTTGCCTTTTACCTCTGTAATAGTTGTAAGAGGAAAGTTAATACTAAAATTTACTTCACAAAACTCTTTTACATCTGCATCATTATTTTTTTCTTGATTAAATGAATTAGATGGAACACCAAGAACAATCAAACCTTTTTCTTTATATAAATCCCACAATTCCTGTAATTCATTATATTGTTTAGTAAACCCGCAATAACTTGCTGTATTCACAACTAAAATAACTTTATTTTTGTAATCTTTGAAATTAATTGTCTCACCAGTTATACTCTCTATGCTGAAGTCATAAATTTTTTTTTCATAGTTTGCGCTAGCTGAAGTTTTAAAAAAAAACATAATTATAGATAACAGAAATATTACTTTTCTCATTTACTCGGTTTATTGGGAGTAAGTAATATCAAAAAATAACCAAATAAAGTGGATAACAATGAACCAGTTAATACACCTATTTTTACACCATCCATATATTGCATGTTTTCAACAAAAGCTAAATTTCCAACAAATAAACTCATTGTGAAACCAATTCCAGTAAGAACTCCTACACCATAAAAATTATACCAACTGGTGTCGTTTGGCATTTGAGCCACTTTAAGTTTTATCGATATATAAGAAAATATAAATACACCAAGTTGTTTACCAAGAAAGAGTCCAAGTACAATGCCTAATGGAACTTTATCCAGTAATGAAGCAAATGACAAACCCTCTAAAGATACTCCAGCATTTGCAAATGCAAATAAAGGCATTATCCCAAAAGCAACATATGGACTAATCGCATGTTCAACTTTTATTAATAAAGAAAAATCTTTCTCTTTTTTTCTATGAGGAATTGTCATAGCCAACAAAACACCTGCTATTGTAGCGTGTATTCCTGAGTTATGCGTAAAATCCCAAAGAAAAAATCCTACAACTAAATAAGGTAGAAACTTTTTAATATTAAATTTATTAATTAATAACAAAACAATAAAAGCCAACAACATTAAAGTTAAGTACTTAATGCTCAAATCTCCAGAGTAGAATAGGGCAATAATTACTATTGCTCCTAAATCGTCAATTATAGCTAATGCTGTTAAAAATACTTTTAATGATAAAGGAACTCTTTTACCTAGCAAAGATAAAACTCCTAAAGAAAAAGCAATATCAGTAGCTGATGGAATTGCCCATCCATTTAAAGTTTCACTATCACCTAAATTTATGAAAACGTAAAATAAAGCTGGTACCAACATTCCTCCTACAGCAGCTATTATTGGTAATAAAGCTTGTTTAATATTAGAAAGTTCACCTTGTAAAAATTCTCTTTTGATTTCTAAAGTAACAAAGAAAAAGAAAATTGCCATTAAGGCATCATTGATCCAATGCAATACTGATAATTTTAATCCAATATTATTAATACCTATGAATAAATACTTATTTAGAGTAGCAAAATATAATTCTGCTAATTCTGAATTGCTTATAAATAATGCAATTATGGCAGCAAACAACAATACAAGTCCACTTGCAGCTTCTAATTTAAAAAACCATCTAAAAGGTTTAGATATATAATTAATCATAAAAAATTAAATTAGGTCTATAATAAATAGTTTTATATCTTGCAATGTTTCAAAAAGGTTAAATAGTATAATTTCTAATCCAGGAAATACATTAATTAGTGGAGTTTTTAGAGTATCTAGCAAGATAATTAATGCTACAAAAGATATAATAAATACTATTAAATAAGAAAAAAACTTACTTCCTTTATCTTCTGTTTTTTTAAGTGTGGTTGTATTTTTTTGTTTTTCTGAATTTTTTTCTTTTTTTTTATTATTTATTTCTATTTTGATTATTTCTTCAGGTTGTTGTTTTTCCTCTATTTTATCCTCTTTATTTTCTGATTTTGTTTCAATGTCTTGATTGATAATTTCCTGTTTCAACTCTAATACTTCATTATTTTTTTCTTGGATAGTATAAAACCAAATATGATTACATGATCCACATTGTAAATCTCTACCTTCATCTGGTATTAATGAATTATCAATTTTGAATTGCTTATTACAATTTGGGCAAGTAATTATCATGCTTCGTTATATACCAGATTTCAATCAAATTTCTTTTAATTTTGGCTTCTTTATACATTGAAATTATCAATAACTGCTGTATTAGTACTCGGATCGGAGTGTAGCGCAGCCTGGTAGCGCATCTGGTTTGGGACCAGAGGGTCGCAGGTTCGAATCCTGCCACTCCGACCACCAATTATGAAAAAAGCTATAATTTACATTCCAAATAAAAATCCAATGCAATCAGGATTAGCAAAAGGTAATAAATGGATTTTAGAATTCAAAACAAAAGATCCAACAAAAAATCCTTTAATGGGATGGGAAAGTTCATCTGACACATATACAGAATTAAAATTAGAATTTTCCTCAAAAGAATTGGCAATAAATTATGCGAAAAAAAAGAAAATTGATTTTGAACTACTTGAACCAAGAAAAAGAAAAACTGTAAAGAAATCATACGCAGATAATTTTTTAAAATAAACAATGTTTAGATTTTTTACTCAAAAGAATTGGTTTCTTTGGTCATGGATAGGCTCTGCTATAATTTTATCATCACTTTGGATTCAAGTTAAAATAGATGTTAAAATTAATGAATGGTTTGGTGAATTTTATGACATGATTCAAAAGGCTCTTGGAGCTCCAAATTCAATAACAATTGATGAATATTGGTCAAGTTTATTATCTTTCATAACATTAGCTGCCATGTATGTCGGTGTAGCTGTTATAGTTAGTTTTTTCACTTCGCATTATTTATTTAGATGGAGAACAGCTATGGTTGAGTGGTATCATAGCGTTTATGATAAAGCTCGAAGAATTGAAGGTGCAGCTCAAAGAGTTCAAGAGGATACAATTAAGTTTTCTAGAATAATGGAGTCATTAGGTACGAGTTTAATTGAAGCTATAATGATACTTGTTGAATTTATGCCTATCTTATTTGGATTAAGTATAGGAATACCAATATTCTTTTTTGGTGATTGGGATTATGGTCTAATTGTTGGTGCTTTAATTTGGTCAGTTGGAGGAACAATTTTTCTAATTTTACTAGGTTTAATTTTAAGATTAGTTGGAGTTGAGTATGATCTTCAAAAAAAAGAAGCAGCTTATAGAAAAATACTTGTTATTGCAGAAGACGATGGAACGGTTAGACCAAAAACTATTGAAGAATTGTTTGATGGTGTGAGAAGTATTCATTTTTTAAGTTATATTAGATATTTGTATTTTAATATTGGGAGAATAGCTTATTTACAGGCTAACGTATTGTCAGCATATGTTTTTTTAGCACCTGCAATAGTTGCTGGTGCAGTAACTCTTGGTGTGATGCAACAAATCATAAGAGCTTTTGGAAGAGTAGAGGGATCAATGCAATACATATTAAAGGCTTGGCCAACTATTATAGAACTTGCAAGCGTATACAAACGTCTTAGAGAATTTGAGTCTAAAATCAAACAAGAAGATTTAATAGATGAAAAAGTTTAATGGCAATTGATAAAAAATATATAGATCAGTTTGTTAATATAACCTCTAAAGCAGCACTAGCATCATCATATTTAGTTGGAAAAAAAGATAAAATAGCAGCGGATAAAGCTGCTGTAGACTCAATGAGATCGAATCTGAACAATATGAATATAAGAGGACAGATAGTAATAGGTGAGGGTGAATTAGATGAGGCGCCAATGTTATATATTGGAGAAATATTAGGTACAAACAAAGGTCCAGAATTTGATATTGCCGTAGATCCATTAGATGGTACTAATTTTGCCGCTAACAACTTGCCAGGTGCTTTATCAGTAATAGCTATTGGGGAAAAAAATAATTTATTTAAAGCACCAGAAACTTATATGGAAAAAATTTCAACAAAAGTAAATGTAAAGAATGTTGTTGATTTAGATTATACAGTTAAAAAAAATATTTCTAATTTAAGTGATTATTTAAATAAAAATCCAGAAAATTTAACTGCGTGTATATTAGACAGGCCTAGACATAAACAAATTATAGAAGAGTTAAAAAAATTAAAAGTTAATATAAAATTAATAACAGATGGAGATGTAGCTGGCGCATTGTTAGTGACCGAAGAAAAATACAATGTTGATATATTTTTAGGGATTGGTGGAGGTCCAGAAGGAGTTCTAGCTGCTGCGGCTTTAGATACATTTAATTGTTATTTTCAAGGAAGATTTATATTTGATACTGATGAAGATAAAATACGTGCTAAAAAAATGGATATAAGAGATTTATCAAAGAAATATGAATTAAATGAAATTATTTCAGGAGACTCTATATTTTGTGCAACTGGCATAACTTCTGGTGAATTAGTTTCAGGTATAGAAATTCATGGGTCTGAATTTATCTCAGAGACTTTAGTGACACATAAATCATCCGGATATAAAAACATAGTTAAATTGAAACAATATTTATAATGATAAGCTTGATTAATTATTGATTTTACAATAAAAAACAGCAATTCGGTCCCTTCGTCTATCGGTTAGGACACGTGGTTTTCATCCTCGAAAGAGGGGTTCGATTCCCCTAGGGACCGCCATAAAATTTTACTCAAATAATTTTAATTTTACTGATATCATTTTTTACAAAATGGAATTTCTTTATTTATTTTTATGTTTAATAGTTTTTATCCTAATTTTATATTTAATTAGTAAAAAAAATAATAAATCATCAACTAAAGACAATTACCCTTTATGGTAAAATTTTTAAATATTAGAAATAGATATAGTATCGTTCCACAAATGAAAAGTTATGATCAAATATCATATGAGTACAAACCTTTTGTTATGTTTTTTAATAGTTCTAATTACAAATCAAAAATAGTAAATACAGATGAGATTGGTTTTAGATTAAATTATTATAATAACAATTTAAAAAAATTAAGTAACTTTTTTGATAAGGAAAATGTAACAATTATTATTGGTGGATCATTAGTTTTTGGTTTTGGTGCTACATCAGATAATAATACAATTTCATCTATACTTTCAAAAAAAACAAATAATATTTACCTTAATTTTGGAGCTACTGCTTTTAATTCAAAACAGGAAATACTTTTATTTTTAAATTTTTTTCAAAGATTTAAAAAAATTGATAAAGTTATTATCGTTTCTGGAGCTAATGATTTGTACTTAAATTTAATTAATGATGAAGAAGAATGGGGTAATTTTTTTTTCAAAAAAAAATATCAAAGTATCTTTGATAGATATAAAAATAGAAATAATTTTTTTTATAAATTTAATTTTCTATTAAAAAAATTTAAACAAAAAAAAGATAAATCAAAAATCTATAGAGTTAACTTTGAAAAATTATATAAAGATTATTATCAAAATTTAAAATTGTGGTCCAATTTGTCTAAAAGTTTTGATTTTAAAGTTCACTTCTTTCTTCAACCTCTTGCGATATGGACAAAAAAAAAATTATCTGAAGATGAGGAAAAAATATTTCATATCTTAGATAATTCTAATGATTTTGCTCATATAATGCTTAAAGAAACTTCTAAAATAGAAAATTATACTAAATTTTCAAAATTACTTGAAAATATAACAAGAGAAATAAAAATAAATTTTACAGATATAAACATTCAATTAAATCAATCAACAAATTTAGATAAATCTTTATTTGTAGATCGTATTCACATGAATGATTTAGGATATGATGAAATTTCAAAAATAATTCTAGATAACATTTAATATTTCACTAGAATTTTTTTGATGAGAAGTAATTTTAAAATATTTTCTGTTATTTTTAAAGGGCATCAAACTGGTTTCAGGTAATACATTTTTGTAAAAAAAAATTACGTTTTTTTTGCAAAATAAAGACGCTATTACAGCTGGTCCAGATTCATTTCCAATAAATAACGAAGAATTTTTAATGATATAGCTTATTTCAGAAATATTAAATTTATCTGTTTTTATGATTTGCTTATCTTTTAAAAATTTAGTTTTAAATGAATTTGATTTGTTGGTATTAATAAATATCTGATAGTTTTTTTTTTTTAGTTTTTTTAAAATTTCGACTAACAACGCATTAGGTATATTTATTTGATTTTCGGATGTGTCTATACTTAAAAACACCCATGGTTTTTTTAAAATTTTTAATTTTTTTTTAATTTTTTTACTAATTTTAATATTACTTTCAGGGATATATGAATTGACATTTTTAATTGATATTTGTTTTAGAAAATCGTTTAAATGTTGAATTATCAATTTTTTTCTTTTTTTTATATATTTCAATTTGAAATTTTTAATGATTGAAGCTATTTTAAAAGACAGCTTATGCCATTTACTGTTTCCGGTATAATATAGTTCATCAATATCATATTTAGATATTTCAAATATAATTTTGATAATTTTGAAAATGTAAAATATTTTGCTTGGTCTTTTTAAATCTATAAAAACAATTTTTTCTATATAATTATTATTTTTATAAATATGATTAGCTTTTGTAGAAAAATTTACAAAAATTGTAATTTTTTTATTATAAAATTTACTAATTGATTTAATAAAGGAATTATGAAAAATTATATCTCCGATACCTTTATGCGGGATCACAATACAAATTTTTTTATCATTATATTTCATTTTTATAAGACACAATTAATTATATTAAATAATATTCACTATTTTTGATATGAATAAATTCTATGTTTACATGTTGGTTACTAAGAGAAAAAATAATTTGTTATCATATGTAGGATATACAAAAAATCTTAGAAAAAGGTTATTTTTACATAATAATTCAAAAGGAGCTAAGTTCACAAAGGGTTATAAATGGACATTAGCCTACTCAAAATTGTATAGTTCAAAAAGCCGTGCTATGAAAGAGGAATATTCTTTAAAACATGATATTAAGAAGAGAAGAAAAATAAAACATAATTTTTTTAAAAATGAAAATAGCAATACTACTTCCCTATAAAGAAAATTTCTCATCAATTTATCCTGGAGCAGTGTCAATTTTTATTTCATCTGTAATCAAAAAAAGTTTTTTTAAGAAAAACATTACAGTATTTGGTTCTACAACTTATAAAAATATTCTTTCCAAGAATTATGTAAATATTAAACTAAATAAAAATATTTTTTCAAGTCAAACACGAACTTATTTACAAAATTTTAAAAAACTTTTAAAAAAAAGAGAAAATGATTTAATTGAGATACATAATCGTCCCAATTATGTTGATTTTTTAACAGATTTAAAAAAGAAAATTGTATTGTATTTTCATAATGACCCAACCACCATGCTTGGGTCTAGTAGTGTTTCAGATAGAATTAAATTAGTTAAGCATTGCTCGAAAATTATATTCAATAGTAATTGGTCAAAAAAAAAATTTCTAACAGATTTACCAACTAATATACATAACTCAAAAAAACTTTTAGTTATTTATCAATCAACAGATCGAAAAAAAATAGACTTAAATCAAAAAGAAAAAATTATTACTTTTGTCGGCAAATTAAATTCATCAAAAGGATATGACCTTTTTGGAAAAGCAGTAATTAAAATTTTAAATCATTATCCAGATTGGCAAGCTATAGCTATTGGCGATGAAATTCGTGAAAAATACAATTTTAATCATCCTAATTTAAAAATATTAGGCTTTGTAAATCATAAAAAAGTTCTTAAATATTTTGAAAAAACTAATATTGCTGTAGTTTGTTCAAGATGGGAAGAACCTTTTGGGAGAACTAGTTTAGAGGCTAGTAGCAGAGGTTGTGCTGTTATTATCTCAAATAGAGGTGGTTTGCCTGAAACAGTAAAGGATCCAATTATATTAAAAAATTTAACTGTTGATGAGCTGTATAAAGAAATTAAAAAACTGATAATTAATAAAAAAAAACTAATCAGTTACCAAAAAAAATCACTTAAAAACTTTTACTTAGAAGATAAATTCATATCTAGTCAAATTGATGAATATAGAAGAAATCTTTATGAGGAAACTAGGACAAAACATAAATTAAATAAATTAAAAATATTACACGTTACAAATTTTAATGAACGACATAATGGACGTTTATTTTATAATACTGGTAGAAGAATAAATAACGGTTTTATTAGATTAAATCATAGTGTTTTAGAATTAAGCGATCGAGATATAGTTAGTTATTCACGTAAAATAAATGATTTTAATGGTTCAAAAAATCTTAATAAAAAATTTATTGATATAGTTAATAATTATAAACCTGATCTAATAATTTTTGGACATGCAGACCTGATAAACATTGAAAGTCTTAAATATATTAAAGAAAGATATCCAAATATAAAAATGTCTCAATGGTTTTTAGATAGAATGGATAGTGAATGGAAGGTAAATTTAAAAAGATTTAAAGATAAAATAAACTATTTAGATAGTAGTTTTTGTACCACAGATCCTCAAGAGCTTGATATCAAAAATATTTCCAAGGTTAAATTTATGCCTAACCCAGTAGATCCATCTTTAGATAGATTTGACAATTCATCTAAAAATGATTTATCTCATGATATTTTTTTTGCAATGAGTCACGGTGTTCATAGGGGTGTTTTAAAAAAAGGAAAAATTGATAAAAGAGAGATTATAATAAAAAAATTATTAAATGAATTACCTGAAATTAAATTTGATATAT
Source organism: uncultured Pelagibacteraceae bacterium (assembly GCA_902616165.1). Lineage (GTDB taxonomy): Bacteria > Pseudomonadota > Alphaproteobacteria > Pelagibacterales > Pelagibacteraceae > Pelagibacter. Next base: position 28,541 of record CACMRS010000005.1, on the reverse strand, counting down.
ATGGCATGAATGGAATCGAACCAATCTGGTCAGACGAATATTTAGAAGCCTTATCAAAATGCAAAATAGGATTAAATTTAAGTCAGGGATCTGCCGGAAAATACTATAGCAGTGATAGATTTTCGCAACTAATAGGGAATGGTCTTTTGGTGTTAGTTGATAGAAAGACAAAAATAGGAAATTTTTTTAATAAAAATGAAATTGTACTTTACAATAATTTAAAGGATCTTATTAAAAAAATTCTTTTTTACTCAAAAAATGACAAATTAAGAAAAAAAATAGCAAAAAAAGGTAGAGAGAAATATTTTAAATATTTTAACTCTAAAATTGTTGCAGAGTTTATTATAAATAAAACTTTTAATAATAAAAAAAAATATTATTGGGAAAAATTTTTGTAATTAATGATTTACCCTAAAATACCAGTTTTACTGTATCATTCTATAGACAAAGATTCTTTTCAAAGCGGTATAAATATTTTTGAATTCGAAAAGCAGATGTCATATTTAAAAAATAATAAATATATTTCTGTTTATATAAATGAGATTGATGTAAAATTAAAAAATCAAATAATTTTAACTTTTGATGATGGTTATAAAGATATTATTATAAATGTATTGCCTATACTCAAAAAACATAACTTTAAAGCAATATGTTTTATAGTTTCAAATCAAATAGGTAAAAACAATATTTGGGATCAAAATCAAAAAAATTACCAAAAAAAAGAATTAATGAATAAAAGTGACATTAATGAATGGTTAAATAATGGTATGTTAATAGGATCTCATACTCAAAATCATTTTGATTTAACAAAATTAGATGGCGTCAAACTAAAAAAAGAAATTGAAAATTCAAAAAATTTTCTTGAGGAAACTTTTGCAACAAATGTTAAAGATTTTTGTTATCCATTTGGAAAGGTTAATAATAATACTTATATAGAGGTTAAAAAATTATATGATAATGCATATACAACAAATAGATCAAGGTATTCATTAGACAAACATGATCCTTTTCTTATACCTAGAGTAGATATGGGTAAAAAATTGAATAATTTCAAAATTTTTTTAAAACTTAAAACTTTTTACGAAGATATAAAATTTTTAAAAAATGATTTTTAATTGCAAATGTTTAAAACCCTCGTTCTCTAACAAAAAATATTCATATTGGGAAAAAAGAAAAACAACCTCAGACGAAAAAGATATAATCAATAAAATATCTAATGATAAGGATTTAATAAACAAAAATATCCTCCATATTGGAGTTGGAAATTCCGAACTTGTACAAAAACTTGATTCTTCAAATAATATTTTTGGGATTACAATATCTAATAATGAAATTGATTATGGGAATTCTCTTAAATTAAAAAACTACAAAATTTTCTTTTGCGATAAGTACTCCTTAAATTTTGAAAAAACTTTTAAAAATCATAAGTTTGATTTAATAATAGATACAAATTTAAAATCATATAGTTGTTGTCAAAATGCTTTTGATTATATGATGGAAAAACTTTTTAACTTACTCAATTATGAGGGTAAAATTATTACTTCAATTAATGGTATGAAATGGTTCAAATCATTAAAGCCAAAATTGTCATTTAATTTTAAAAGTTTTTTTTACTACAAAATGAAGGAGGTTTCTGGTAATCCAAATAATATTCTAAATGAATCAGAATTAAAAAAAATATGCTCTATATATGGGATTAAAATTTTATTCGATGAAAATTTATGTTACTTAATTAAATGAAAAAAAAAGCTTTAATATTTGGTATTACAGGTCAAGACGGATCATATCTTGCTGAATATTTGATAAAAAAAAAATATCAAGTACACGGAATAAAAAGAAGAACCTCAACACCAAATACGAGTAGAATTGACCATATTTTTGATAGTGTAAATTTTAATAATAAAGACTTAATAATGCATCATGGCGATCTTTCTGACTCAGGTTCTCTTTATAGAATTATAAATCAAATTAACCCAGATGAAATCTATAACTTGGCTGCTCAAAGTCATGTAAAAATTTCTTTTCAAATTCCAGAATATACATCAGATGTAAATGCTCTAGGACCTTTAAGATTGTTAGAAATAATAAGACATTACAAAAAGAAAAAAATTAAATTTTATCAAGCTTCAAGTTCTGAAATGTTTGGTAAATCAAAACCACCACAAAATGAAAAAACACTTTTTCTACCAAGATCTGTTTATGCGATTTCTAAAGTTTTTGCTTATCATTGTGTCGTACATTATAGAGAGGCTTATAATTTACATGCTTGTAATGGTATATTGTTTAATCACGAGTCTCCAAGAAGGGGTGTTAATTTTGTTACAAAAAAAATCGTTCAAGGGTTAACTAGAATAAAAAATGGACAACAAAAAACTCTAACACTAGGTAATTTGTACGCAAGAAGAGACTGGGGTCATGCTAAAGATTATGTCGAATCAATGTGGAAAATATTGCAACATAAAACAGCTGATGATTATGTGGTTTCTACCAATACTTCACATTCTGTTAAAGATTTTGTTAAACTTTGTGCAAAAAAATTGAATATGAATATTATTTGGAAAAATAAAGGGTTTAAAGAAATTGGTATAGAAAAAAATACTAATCGAATAATAATAAAAATTGATAAAAAATATTTTAGAGAAACTGAAGTTGATAATTTAATAGGTGATTATTCAAAAGCAAAAAATAGACTAAAGTGGAAACCAAGATATTCCTTTGAAAAATTAGTTGATGATATGATCAAAAATGAATTTTAATGAATGTTGTAGCAATCAATGGATATAATAGTTTTATAGGAAAAAATTATTTAAAATCTTATAAAGCCAAATATAAAATAATTCACTATAAAAAGGATATTAATAATAAAAAAGAATTCTTAAAATTTGTAAAAAGAAATAAATTTACTCATTTCATTTATTTTGCTGCATTATCAAGAGAAAAATGCGACTTAAATAAAAATTTATGTAAAAAAACGAATTATATTTCAGTTAAATCCACGATAGATATTTTCAATTTATTAAAAAATAAACCAAAATTAATATTTATATCCTCCTCTCATGTATATGGGGCTTCATCACATAAATTAAGTGAAAAATCTAAATTAAAACCAAAGTCACTTTACGCCAAGTTAAAATTAAAATCAGAAAATTATATAAGAAAAAATTATTCAAATTATACTATTTTAAGAATTTTTAATGTTTATGGAAATAATCAACCTAAAGGTTATTTTATTCCTGATATGATACATAAAATTAAAAAAAATTTTGAAATTAAACTCAATAAATCTATTAGAGATTATATTCACGTGAATGAAATTTCCAGAATAATCAATTTTATAATTAAAAAAAAAATATCTGGTACTTTAAATATTGGAACTGGTAGAGGAGTCAGTTTAAATTTTCTAATTAATCAAATTTCAAAAAAATATAAATTTAAAACATTTGTAAAGACTTCAAAAATTAAAGATAAAATTGTTGCAGATATTTCATTACTTAAATCATATAAATATAAATTTAAATATAATGAAAAATATATTGATTTTTAAAACTGATAAACTTGGTGATTTAATTAATATTTCGCCAGTGATTTCTAATCTTAAAAATAGTTATCCTAAGAGTGAAATAACTCTAATTTGCTCTAATTATAATTATTCAGTTGCTAATATTTACTCTAATGAACTTAAAATTTTAGTTTACAAAAAACCTATTTTATTTTTTTTATTAAGCAACTTTAAAAAACTTATTTTAAAAAAATATGATCTTCTGCTTCAACTTGATGGTAAAAATTATTCATATTTTACATCCATTTTTATAAGATCAAAAAATAAATCATGTTTAAAATTTATTAAAAAAAAAAAATTTTTAGGTTTTAATTATTTTACTAAAAGACCTAATGCTTTATATAATTTTTTTTTTAATCATCTCGAAATTTCTTATGAAGATTATAATATTGAAAATAATTCTAAATTTCATTATTTATCTCTTTACTTGAATTTACTTAAAAAACTAAATATTAAAGTTGAAAATAAGGATCATTATCTTCCTTTTATTAATTTTAAAAAAATTTCAAAATTAAAAAACGATTATGTTTTAATTCATATTGATAAAAGATGGGAAGAGTTTAGCCTAGAAATAATTAACAATCTGATAAAAAAAATTCTATTAATTTCTGTTAAAAATAAAATTGTGATAACTTCTAATATTGGTGGTAACAAAGTATATCAAAAACTTTTTGATAATCTTTTTAACAATCCATCTATCGAATTTATTAAAAGTCCTAATATTTACGACACTTTATCTCTTATCTTTTATAGTAATACTTGTATAAGCAATCACAGCGGTTTAATTGTTCATTCAGCCGCTGCTTATAAAAAAAATATTATTGATATAGTACATCCAGATATATTTAACGAATTAGATAGATGGGTCCCTTTTAATATTAATTATAAACGCTTTAATATAAATAACTTTGTCGAATCTGAATTTATCTTTAAATCTTAATTTTATTTAAGGCATTATTTTTAAATATATTTGCTTCTCTAATATATCTTCTAACCATTTGTGTTGTTTTATGACCCGTCATTGCCATAATACTGCGCTCATCGGCTCCTGAATCTGCTGCTACTGTAGCAAAACCTGATCTTAAACTATGTCCTGCAAAATTTTTATTATCTATGCCTGCTAAATTTAAATACTCTTTTATCAACAAAACTACAGATTGATCTGTTAGTCTTTTATGAGTTAAAGATGAACCTTTAGAAAATCTTCTAAAAATTGGACCTGAGTCAATCTTTGAAATATCTAACCATTTTTTTAGGTTAATTACGGGACAATAATTTTCATTAGTGAAGTAGGGTAGTCCTTTTATCATTCCTTCTCCAAATTGATCTGTTTTTGATCTTTTGATTGATATTTTAAGACCTTCGGATACAAATTCTAAATCCTCATAATCAATTGAAATTAATTCAGTTCGTCTAAAGCCACCTCCGAAGCCAATTAGGATTATTGTTTTGTCTCTTAATTTCTTAATGTCCTCAATATTTTTGTTATTAATTACATTAATTATTGATTTTAAATGATTGATTAATAATGGTTTTTTTCCTTTTTGATTGCTTCCTTTAACTCTTCTTATACCCATTAGATTTTCGATTATAATTGGATGTTTTGTATCTAAGTAATGCCCTTTTAACCTGTGAACCATACTTATTGATACCAATCTTCGTCTTAAAGTACTTATTTTTGAATTTTTTGATAGATGGGTTAGGTATAAGGAGACAATTTTTGGCTCTGATGGCATTGAATTTAAACCATGTTTTGCACAAAAAACTCCAAAATCTTTAAAGTCAGAATTATAAGCTCTTAAAGTATTATTTGATTTAGAGCTTTTTAGGTTGTTTAAAGTTGCTTCTTGAAGCAATTTTAGGTCTGTAGTAAGTTCGTTCATATTATTACTATTGATAACAATTAATTATCGTTAGTAATATATCAAGTATTTAAAATGTCAAATAAAATAATTTATTAATTAAAAGGACAATTAATTACATTGTGATGAAAAGAAGTATGAAATATTATTTAAAAATGGGCATAGACGGAGTAATTGAACCGATATATTTCTTAATAACATCTTTTGGTTTTGCAATATTAAGCTTTATTAATTATAGAAAATCTGGAAAAACTCTAGAAACTATTTATCTTTCAATTTTAACTGTTTTCTTTATAGTCTGCTTCATTATTTTAAATTTTTATTGATGGAAGGTACTAAATTTCAATTAAAAGTCTGGAATTACCTTAAAACTATACCAAAAGGCACTGTTAAAACCTATAAACAGGTTGCAATAGCTATAAAAAACCCTAAATCAGCACGTGCTGTAGCTAATGCATGTGGAAAAAACCCTTATGCCCCCAAAATACCATGCCATAGAGTAATTCGGTCCGATGGAGGCCTTGGTGGATACTCAGGGAGAGGTGGAATTAAGAAAAAGCTGCGTTTATTGAGATCTGAAAAAGTTGATATTTAGTAGCTTTTTTGGCCTATTTTATGGTCAAAAACACCAGTAAAATCAATGTTTTTTCTATATTTAATCGTATTTTAGTATAAATAGTGTTATGCACCCTTCAGTTGTACTATATATCAAGATATGACAAAATAAAGCACCTCTATGGACGTTTAAAACACATATTCTATAACTGCATTGCTCTACTTTTCAATAATAACAAGGCCTATTTTAAGGTCTAATTTTAAAGATTTTTTTATGAATTTTTGTTCCCCTACCCACTTGGTTCAATAAGAATTTTGTAATTTTTGTATAATTATCTAAAAAAACCATTGGTATTAAACAATTTTATGCATAGTGCTTTATTTTCCTTATCAAACTTGTCTTTTTTGCCATTGTTTATTTAAAACAGCAGCTATTAATTGAAATTTTCTTGTATAAACTTAATGATTTATTTTAATTAATACTTATTAATATAATTATTTTATGCAATAATTACAATAGTTTATATTTATATATTAATGTATTAGATTATATAATAGTAAATATTTATTTACTATTATTTAGATCGAGTAAGCAAATATTCTCTTCTAGAAATATATAAACCACTGAGAACAATAATAAACAAACCTAAATAAGTCCAATTATCAGGTAACTCATGAAAGAAATAGTAACTAATCAGTATGTTAGTAATGATCTCTGTATAGCCCAAAGGAGCTAATTTAGAGGCATCTGCGTATTTGAGTGATAATATGAGGAAAAGGTGCGCTACAGATGCTATTAAGCCGATTAAAGCCATCAAAATCCACTGATTTATCGAAGGATTGACCCAAACTGAAGGCATAAATAGGCTAATTATTATAGTTCCTATCAAACCAGATAGTAAAAGAGTTAAAAGAGGATTATCAGAGGTGCTGAGCTTCCTAGTTATAATAAGATAAAATCCATAGCAAATTCCATTACCTAAAGCAGCCATAGTAGCCAAGTTAAGTTCAATAAAACCAGGTCTAATTACAATTAAAGTTCCAATAAAACCTAATGATACAGCAGTCCACCTCTTCACCCCTACTTTCTCATTTAAAAAAAATGGAGATAAGGCTGTAACACAAATTGGAGCAACAAATGCTAAGGTTAGGGCTTTAGGAAGTGAAATTTCCGATATTGCATAAAAGAACAAATAAGTAGAAAAAACAAAAATTAATCCTCTAATTAATTGAAGGGCTGGTTTTTTCGTCCAAACTAATGAATGCCTATAAAAAATAAGCATTAGGGATAATGTAAAGACTACAGTAAAAAAATATCTTGCCCATGTTATCTGTAAAACATCCATAGATGAGCTTAAATATTTAGCAAAAGCATCCATTACAGGAACAATCATCCAAGCAGATGCATTTAAAATTATAGCCTTCATAAGAGAAGGATATCTCTTAATAGAAGTATTTTAAAGCGAAGAATAATGTAATTGGAATAGTAATTAGAGACATAATTGTAGAAACTACAATCGTACTAGAAATGTTATCTACAATTTCTTTTGGAGAGTACATTGAAGCAACAAGATAACATAAAATTGCACTAGGCATTGAAGATTGGATCAGCAAAACGCCAGCTGCTACACCTGATATATTAAAAACTTCAATCACAGCAAAACCAATTATTGGACCAATGATTACTCGTCCAAAAGAGGTAATTAAAGCATCTCTAAAAGAAAATATTTTCATTTGTGTTAGAGCTACACCTAAAGACATTAGTATCATCACAATCATACCATAAGCTAAAAGCATAACGGTATTCATTACAAATTGTGGAAAAGGTATTTCAAAATAAAGAAATAATACTGTTATTAATATTGCATAAAAAGACGGGCTTTTTAATATGATTTTAAAATCAAACTCACGTTTCGCTAAAAAAATATTAAGTGTAAAATGAAGTAAAACAACTAAAGAAGAAATTGCAGCTGCTATTCCCATGCCTAACTCACCATAAGCAAACAAACAAATTGGAATGCCCATATTACCTGTGTTTGGTAAAATAAAAGTTGGTAACTCACGGATATAATCCTTTTTCATTAGAAGAAGGAAAATTAACCCAACTATTCCAAATAACGTAAGTAGAATTATAGAATATCCAAAATATTCACTAAATACTTCAAAAGTTACACCACCAGCCGTAATAGCAAAAATTACTAAAGCTGGTGTTCCAAAACTACCTGCATAAGTAGTAATAAAAGATGTATCAAAGTTAGGATTCTTTTTACCTAAATGATAGCCAAGACCAATAATTAAAAATACAGGAAATAAAACTTCAAAAAGTTTTAAGTAAATATCCATTAACCAAGCAATCTAATTAATATTGGAGTTTTAAGAATATTTTTATTTTTCTTGAAAATAGACAAACAGTTATGAATATTAATGTCAGTTGTTTTGTGGGTAATAATAACAATTGTTGCCGTATTGTTTTTTTTATCAGGTGTCTGGATTAGCCTTTTAACCGAAATTTTATATTTAGCTAAACGATTAGTTATTTCGGATAATACACCAGGCTTATCTTTTACTTCGAACCTCAAATATAATGAATTAACATAATTATTAACATTATATGGTTTTAAAGATTTAAGCTTAGAAACACTAACACCAAAAGGATTTTTTATATTTCCTCGCAAAATTGATAATAAATCAGAAAGTAATGATGAAGAAGTAGGACCGGGTCCAGCTCCCTCTCCTTGTAATACACTTTCTCCAACTGGTTTACCCTCAAGAATAACTGCATTCATTACACCGTTAACATTACCAATATAAGATTTTTTACTAACTAAACATGGATGGACCGTTTCAAAAAGATGATTATTCTTTAACTCCGAAATTCCCAGTAATTTAATTCTTAAATCTAATTGATTTGCAATTTTAATATCTTTTAATTCAATTTTTTCTATTCCTTCCATTAAACATTTATATTTAGAAATTTTACTATTAAAGGCTAATGCAGACAAAATTCTTACTTTGGCAAATGCATCAAAACCATTTAAATCTAATTTTGGATTACCAGGTTCAGCATAACCAAGTTTCTGTGCTTTTTTTAAAACATCTGCAAAATTCTCATTTGAATTTTCCATTTCGGATAAAATGTAATTTGAAGTGCCGTTCAAAATTCCATAAACTTTAGATATTTTGTTTGTTGCCAATCCTTCTTTAATAGATCTTAATATTGGGATGCCTCCAGCAACCGATGCTTCAAATTCCAAATTAACTTTATTTTTTTCTGCAAGTTTTGCTAACTCATTGCCATGTTTTGAGATTAAAGCTTTATTAGGTGTAATAACATGGATTTTACTTTTTAAAGCAGTTTCTACAACTTTTTTAGAAATTCCATCTGATAAACCTATTGCTTCAAATAATACATCAATTTTATTTTTTTTAAAAATTTCTAAAGGATTTTTGTAAAATATTTTTTTATTAACTTTAAATTTTCTTTTTTTATTTATATTTCTTGCAGAAATGGCAACAACATTTATTGTCTTACCTGTTTTAAGCTCAATATCCTTCTTTTTTGTATTTAGTTCATTTAGCAAATAATTTCCAACCTGACCAAGTCCTACTACAGCAATATTAATTAATTTACTCATTTGTTTATAACTGGATATTTACTCTTTTTTGTATAGTCATCTATATAAATCTCATATTCCTCTAATGTCATTGATGTTATATCGTCTGACTTTTTTAATATCTTATTTAATTTTTTTTGATTAGCTTTACTTTCAATAGAATTTTCTGTCCAATATTGAGAATCTTTGTTTAAAGAACAATTGGTTAGAATTAATGAGAAAAAAATTATTATAAATTTTCTCATTTTAACCCAGTATTTTCAGGAAAATTAAATTTATTATTTAAATTTTGTACAGCCTGACCTGCACCACCCTTAATCAAATTATCAATAGCAGATAGAATAATTATTTTATTGCTATATTTAGATTTGCACACAGATATATAACAGTTATTAGTATTTATTACTTCATTGGTGCTTAACAATGAGTCAGACTTTAATATTTTTACAAAACTCTCATTTTTATAAAAATTAATTAATGTTTTTAAAACTTTAGTTTGTGAAATATTATTTTCTAAATCAACATATATAGTACTCATAATACCTCTGAACATTGGTGATAAGTGAGGAGTAAAACTAAATTGAAATTTTTTCTTAGTAAATTTTCTTAACATTTGCTCTATTTCAGAATTGTGACGATGAAAACCAACTCCATATGCGCTTAAAGACCCATATAGATTTTTATCTTTATGTTTTTTGTGAACTCCTCTTCCAGCGCCTGAATATCCAGATTTTGAGTCAATTATAATGTTATTTAATTTAATTAAATTTTTCTTAAATAATGGAAATAGAGGAAGCAATATTGATGTTGGATAACATCCTGGACATGAAATAATATTATATTTTTTAATCTCTTTTCTATTAATTTCAGGAAGTAAATAAATACTTTTTTTTATTAAATTAGTTGCTCGATGTTTTTGTTTATACCACTTTAAATAATCGGAAGCTTTTTCTAATCTAAAATCTGCAGCAAGATCTATTAGAGTATGATTTTTGCTTAAATGTTTGGATATATCCTGTGCTTCCCCGTTTGGAAGTGCTGTAAAAATAACATGAACGTCATTTAATAATTTTTTATTAAATTTTAAAATTTTTGGTAATTTATATTTAGATAAAGATTTATCGTAAAATTTGACCTGTTTACCCACAGAAGAGTTTCCACAAAGGTATTTAATATTAATATACTTGTGTTTAACTAATAATTTAATTAATTGAACACCAATATATCCAGTTGATCCAGCAACTAATGCGTTAAGCTTAGGCATTTTTTATTATAACAGTTAAAAATTAAAAAAAAATTATCTTTTAGAGAATTGGAAGCTTCTTCTAGCTTTTCTTCTACCAGGTTTTTTTCTTTCAACTGCCCTAGAGTCTCTGGTAGTAAGTTTCTCTGTTTTTAAGGTCACCTTTAGATTTTTATCAAATAACACTAAAGCTTTTGATATACCGTGAACCATAGCCCCTGCTTGGCCTGTAGGTCCTCCTCCTTTTACACTGCATCTTACATCGTAATCAGTAGCCTGATTAATAATTTCAAAAGGTCTTGTAATTTGCATTTTATGAGTTTCGTCAGCAAAATAATCACTAAATAATTTACCATTTACGTAAATTTTACCAGAACCTTTTTTTAACCAAACTTTTGCAATTGAAGTTTTTCTTCTACCAGTAGCGTATTTACTATCTTTAAAATCTAATTTTAATTTTGGAGATTTTAGTGCTGATTGAGTATTTTCCATCTTAGTTTCTAGCTATATTTTTACTATTTAATTTATCTAACTCTATTACAGTCGGATTTTGTGCAGAATGTGGATGCTCATTACCTGCGTATATTTTTAATTTTGTTAATTGTTTTCTGCCCAGTACTCCACCAGGTAACATTCTTTTAACAGCCATTTTTAAAGTTTCTCCAGGTTTTTTTTCATGAAGTTTTTCAGGTGTTGTAACTTTAATTCCACCTGGATGACCAGTGTGTCTGTAATATTTTTTATCTTGGAATTTTTTTCCAGTAAATTTTGCTTGTTCAATATTTTTAACAACAACAAAATCACCATCATCCATATGAGGTGTGTATGTAGTTTTGTTCTTGCCTCTTATGATATTGGAAACAACAGTTGCTAATCTTCCAACTACTGCATTCTTCGCGTCTATTTCATACCAAGATGAATTTAATTGGTCTTTTTTAGTGAATTTTGTCATTGTGCGAGGATTAATACTATTAATAATTACAAAGTCAATTTTATATTTAGCTTGAAATATGTAGCTAATATGCTACAAAAAAGTTGCCGATTTGATCCTATTGCGGGCTTTTAACTGCTAAAAAGGAAATTTCATAATAATAATAAAATCGGTAGGCATTTGAACTGTATTGTGCGCCTAACATAATGTTGAAGCACTAAAAAAGGAGTAAAATGACTAAAAAAAGAAATAACCCTGAAACTATTGCCATACATGGTGGTGACTATAGGAGTGATCCAGCGACGAACGCTGTAGCTGTTCCAATTTATAGAACAACATCGTACAAATTTAACAACACAGAGCACGCTGCTAACCTTTTCGCTCTGAAAGAATTTGGTAACATCTACACTCGTATTATGAACCCAACAAATGATGTCCTGGAAAAAAGAGTTGCCGCTCTTGAAGGTGGTCTGTCATGTGTAACTGTATCTTCAGGTCAAACTGCATCAACGTTTGCTGTATTAAATGTAGCCCAAGCCGGTGATAATATAGTAAGCTCAACTGATCTTTATGGTGGTACAGTATCTTTATTCACACATACACTTAGCAAACTTGGGATAGAGATAAGATATGCAGATCCAAGTAATCCTGAAAATTTTGAAAAGTTAATAGATGATAAAACTAGAGCTTTTTACGGTGAAACCTTACCAAATCCATATTTAAGAGTGTTTCCAATACAGGAAGTTTCTGACATTGGAAGAAAATATAACATTCCACTAATAATGGATAACACAGCTGCACCAGTAATATGTAGACCGATTGAACATGGAGCTGCAGTAGTAATTCACTCACTTACAAAATATATAGGTGGACATGGTACAGCAGTTGCAGGAAGTATAGTTGATAGTGGTAACTTTGATTGGACCGCTGATCCTAAAAGACAACCTTTATTTAATGAACCTGATAATAGTTATGGTGGTGTAATTTGGGGAAAGGCTGTACCAGAACTAACTGGTGCCAATGTACCATTTGCAGTTAGGGCAAGAGTTTGTTTATTAAGAGATTTGGGATCAGCTCTGGCTCCAGATAATGCTTTTGCAATAATTCAAGGGCTTGAAACAGTTGCTTTAAGAATGAGACAACATTGTGCTAATGCTGAATATGTAGTTGATTTTCTTAAAAAGCATAAAGAAGTTACAAAAGTTATTTATTCTACTGAACATGATAAACCTATAGCTAATAGAGCAAAAAAATATCTTCAAGGAGGAAATGGACCAATGATTGGTATCGAACTTAAAGGTGGTATTGAAGCTGGTAAAAAATTTATCGAGTCTTTAAAGATGTTCTATCACGTTGCTAATATTGGTGATGCTAGAAGTTTAGCAATTCATCCAGCAAGTACAACTCATAGTCAATTAAATGAGAAAGAACTAGCTGCATCAGGTGTAACACAAAGTTATGTGAGACTTTGTATCGGTATTGAACACATCGATGATATTATTGAGGATCTTGATCAAGCATTGAATAAATCTTCAAAAGGTAATTTAAAAGCTGTAAGCTAATTTGAGTTTTAATGTCTACAAATAGGAACTAATAATTAGATCCTTTATATTTTACAATATAAAGAAAATACAATGTTGAAAGTATTATTAAAATAGAATTTATCTGGTGTAGAGATGCATAAATCATTTTTACTCCAGATAAAATTGTAATAACTCCCAAAACAATTTGAAACAATAAAGAAATTCCAATAATGAGGATTGGAATTCTTAAATTTATATTTCCATTTTTTAAAACAAAATAAAGCATGTAAAAATATAATATGACAATTAAATATGCTAAATTTCTATGAATAAACTGAACAAGTGATTGATCATTAAATACTTTAAGATTAAACAAATCATTAATTACACTGTCATCTGGGAAATATGATGAGCCCATTAAAGGCCAAGTATTATAAATTTTTCCAGCATCCATCCCGGACACAAATGCTCCAATTATTAATTGCAAAAATAATAATAAAAGAAAAAATTTAATTAAGTTTAATTTAATATTGATTTGATTAATTCTTATATTTGTTAGTTTTAAAAACTTCCAGAAAACTAAAGATAAAATAATAAAAGCAATAAATAAATGTAGTGATAATCTATAATGACTAACATCAACTCTATCTACTAAACCACTCGAAACCATGTACCATCCAATAAATCCCTGAAAACACACTAAGAAAAAAATAATTGAATATTCTCTCAAAATCCAAAAACCATTTTTAATTGTAAAATAAATCATTGGTAAAAGAACGGTTAGACCAATTAATCTCCCCAATTGTCGATGTGCCCATTCCCACCAAAAAATTATTTTAAATTCATTTAAAGTCATATTGAAATTTTGCTCTTTAAATTCAGGTATTGTTTTATAGAGATCAAAATATTCTATCCATTTGTCACTTGTTAAAGGGGGCAATGTGCCAACAAAAAGTTCCCAAGTGGTAATTGATAGTCCAGAGTCAGTTAATCTGGTTAAGCCCCCTACTAAAATTATTAGAATGATCATCAATAATAAAGTGATCATCCATATTTTTAATTGAGAATTTAAAGAATAATTCTGACTGTACATGAATAGATAAATATAATAATTATTAATTAAACCAATAAATTAAATGTCGCCTCAAAACAAAAAAAAATTAGAAATAATAAGATCTAAATTAGATAAGTTAGACAATAAGTTATTATCTTTAATTAAATATAGAACAAATCTTGTAAAAGAAGTTTTAAAACTTAAAGAATTTAAAAAAGAAATAGTGGATAAAAAACGTATCAATCTTATACTCAAAAAAATTCACTCAAAATCTAAGAAACTAAAGATTGATCCTAAAATCACTAATCGAATTTGGAAAAATATGATTTTATCTTATATTGATTACGAAAAAAGAAACTTTAAAAAGAAGTAATTACTTGCTATGTGGTGGAAGCTTTTTTTCCACGAATAATTCGTGTTTTCTTGTGTCTGGATTGTATTTTTTTGCAGAAAGTTTAACTTTAGCTTTTTCTCCTCCAGCTGGTTTTTTTACATAATAGAAGTATGGACTATCTGGTTTCGCCTCAGGTACCATTCTCACTTTAATATGTGTTTTTTTTGCCATTTTTTAATTCTTTTAATTTATTAGAAATTTTTAATAACTTAACTTTTAAATTTTCAGTTCTTATAGATTTATCTGCAATTTCGTCAAGCTTTAAAGAATCTTCATTATCTAATATTTTTTTTACACCATTTATTGTCATACCTTGCTCTTTAAGTAAAAATTTAACTTTTTTGAGAAGATTTATTGTTTTCTCATCATAATATCTCCTATTTGAATTTAATATCTTTGGTTTAATTTGTTTAAATTGGGTTTCCCAAAACCTTATTACATGTGTAGGTAAAGCACCTTTATCATTAGATTTAAGATTTAATATTTTAGCAACTTCCCCAATAGTCTTATAAGCACTATCTAATTTATCCATTATCCCTCAAATTTACAAATTCTTTAAATTCCCTAGATGGTTTAAATAACACAACATCTCTGCTTGAAATCACTTTTGCTTCTTTTGTTTTAGGATTTCTTCCAATTCTTGATTTTTTTTGTCTAATGGAAAAAGTTCCAAATTTGGATAATTTTAATTTTTTTTCATTTATAATGTTAGATACAATAGTTGATAAAAAATCTTCAATTAAATTTTCAGATACTTGTTTCGAAAAACCAAGCTGCATATAAACCAAATTAACTAAGTCTTTTTTAGTTAAATTAATTCTCATATTAAATATTTTGCTTGATCTTTTCTATCAAATTACCTTTTACAATTCTATGACAAACATCTAAAGAGTTTGAAAAACCAATATAATCAATTCCTCCATGACTTTTAACTACTGGAGAATCCAAACCAATAAAAATTGCTCCATTATATAGTCTTGGATCTAGTCTTTTCTTAAATTTCGTTAGGTTTGATATATTTAATAAAGATGAAATTTTACCTATCAATGTCCCAGTCAATGCATTTTTTAATTCACTAGTAATAAAATTAGCTGTGCCTTCTGCAGTTTTAAGTGCAACATTTCCTGTGAATCCATCGGAAACAATAACGTTAACTTTACCATCCATTAGATGATTTCCTTCAATATATCCAGCAAAATTAAAATTGTCGGATTTTTTCTCATTTAACAATTGATAAGTTTCTTTGATAGTCTCATTTCCTTTTAATTCTTCTGAGCCTATATTCAATAAAGCTACATTTGGTTTATCATATGGATATAGTGAAGTATATAAGGAAGCTCCCATAATTGAAAAATCTAATAAATTCTTAGAACTACATTCTATATTGGCACCTAAATCCAATACAACACTCATACCTTTTTTGTTAGGCCATAAAGCAGACAAGGCGGGTTTATCAATATTTTCAATCATTTTTAAATTTAATTTTGATACAACTAAAAGTGCGCCAGTATTACCAGCAGATATAACTATATCAGCTTCTTTATTTTTAACACTTTGAATAGCAAGCCACATACTTGTATCTTTACCTCTTTTAGCACCTTCTAATGGGCTGTCAGTACTTTCAATTTTTTTTTCTGTATGAATTATTTCAAAAAACTCTGAAGAAATCTTTGTATTTATTAATGGATCAATTATCTTTTTATCTCCAAAAATTTTAAAAAAATTTTTTTTATTTGTTGAATGGTTCAAAATAATTCCATCAATTATTTTTTTTGGTGAACCGTCACCGCCCATTGCATCCACTGCAATTTTTATCAAATCTGACATTATTATCGATTATTATATACTATTCTTTTGGGTCCAAAACTTGTCTGCCCTTATACATGCCAGTTTTAAGATCAAGATGGTGAGAAAGTCTATATTCGCCAGTTTTTTTATCTTCAACTATATTTTTAGTTGAAAATTTCATTGTCTGTGCTCTTCTCATCCCAGTTCTGGAAGGGGTTTGTTTTCGTTTTGGTACAGCCATAATTAGTGGTTAATTACACTTTTTAAATAAAAATTCAAATTTTTTTTTGATAAATTGTTGTTAAAATCATCAAAATAATCAAGTAATTTCTCATTATTTCCAAGAGGATCTAAAAAAGTAGAGATTATTTTCAATTTATCTGGTCTATTTAAATTATTCCAAAAGTGAATTTCCGAAACCATCGAATGGAATAAATTGATATATTCCTTCATTTTTTTATTTATTGACTGATCTCCATAACCAATTTCTCTGATGCTTAATTCTAATTGTCTGAAATTAAAATCATAAATTTCTTGTAAAATTTTCTTATTTTTATCATTTTTAAAATTTTTTAAAAAGAATGAAAAATGAAGTAAAAATATAGATAAACGATCAGAAAAATCATCATCTCTTTTAAGATGCTGATATAATTCTTTATTTCTAGTGAAATTAATTAAAATGTTATAAATATGTAAATATTTTTCACTCATGATAAAATTATTATATATAATTATACTTTCTTTTATAGTTACAAATTGTACTTTAAAGCCAGTTATCAAACATCACGGTGTACCTTTTTTGGAAAAAAAACAAGAAAAATTAATTGTTAATAAAAGTAACACTAATGATATAAGACAGATACTTGGTAATCCTTCAACACAAAGTAAATTTGATAATGATCTGTGGATATACATTGAAAGAAAGCACACACAATCAGAGTTATTACAACTAGGAAAAGTAAAAATACATAAGAATGATGTTTTAATATTAGAAATTAACCAATACGGAATTTTGAAAAAAAAAGAATTTTACAATAAAGATGATATGGAAAATATAAAAATAGTTGAAAATACAACAAGTACAGATTTTGAGAGAAATTCTTTTATCTATAGTTTTATGTCTAGTTTGAGACAAAAAATTAATGACCCCCTTGGGCAGAAGGCCAAAAAAAGATCAAGATCAAAATAATTTATCCTGCGATTACTGCCAATAATAATAAAGCAACAATATTTGTGATTTTAATCATGGGATTAACCGCTGGACCAGCTGTATCTTTGTAGGGATCACCAACTGTATCACCAGTAACAGCTGCCTTATGAGCTTCTGAACCTTTACCACCATGATTACCGTCTTCAATATATTTTTTAGCATTGTCCCAAGCACCGCCACCAGCTGTCATTGATACGGCAACAAAAAGACCAGTTATAATAACTCCCAACAGCATTGCTCCTACTGATGCCAGTGCTGCTACTTGGCCACCTATACTTAAAATTATAAAGTAAAGTACAACTGGTGAAAGCACGGGTAGTAAAGACGGTATAATCATCTCTTTAATTGCTGCTACAGTTAATAAATCAACTAATTTTGCATAATCTGGTTTTTGTTTTCTTTTCATAATACCAGGGAATTTTTTAAATTGTCTTCTCACTTCAACAACTACAGCACCACCAGCTCTTCCAACAGCTTGCATTCCCATTGATCCAAATAAATATGGTAACATTCCACCAATTAGAAGACCTACAACGACATAAGGATTTGATAAATCAAAAGTGACAACAATACCTTCTAAAGCAGAACCTGCTTCTTTTGAGAAATGTTTAATATCTTCAGTATAAGCTGCAAATAAAACTAATGCACCTAAACCAGCTGAACCAATAGCATATCCTTTCGTAACAGCTTTTGTAGTGTTACCTACAGCATCTAAAGCGTCTGTTGTTTTTCTTACTTTTTTATCAAGATTAGACATTTCCGCTATACCACCAGCATTGTCAGTGACTGGTCCGTATGCATCTAAAGCAACAACCATACCAGCTAAAGCAAGCATAGTAGTTACTGCAATTGCAATCCCAAAAAGTCCAGCAATAGAATTAGTAATAAGAATTCCAGCAACAATTATTAATGCTGGTATTGCAGTTGCTTCCATAGAAACAGCCAGCCCTTGAATAACATTTGTACCATGACCAGTTGTAGAGGATAATGCTACAGATTTTACTGGTCTATAACTTGTTCCAGTATAGTATTCAGTAATCCAGATTAATAATCCAGTAATAACTAATCCTATGACACCACAATAATAAAGATCCATTCCATTAAATGTCTTATCATTTATTGTGTACTCATTTGCAAAACCAATAACATGATCTGTAACAGGCCATAGAATTACTAAAGATGCTACTGCAGATACAACAAATCCTTTATATAAAGCATTCATAACATTATTACTTTTTCCAAGTTTAACAAAAAATGTTCCAAGAATAGATGTTAACAAACATGCAGCACCAATAGATAAAGGGTAAATCATCATATTCAGATCACCAACAAAAAAAATTGAAGATAAAACCATTGTTGCAACAATTGTAACAGCATATGTTTCAAATAAATCAGCAGCCATACCAGCACAATCTCCTACGTTGTCACCAACGTTATCTGCTATTACAGCAGGATTTCTAGGATCATCCTCTGGAATTCCAGCTTCAACTTTTCCAACTAAGTCAGCACCTACGTCTGCACCTTTTGTAAAAATTCCGCCACCTAATCTTGCAAAAATAGAGATTAGAGAAGCACCAAAACCTAATGCAACTAATGCATTTACTATTTCCCTTTCTTCAACATTAGATTTTAATAATATATAATAATAAACAGCTATAGCTAATAAAGCTAAACCAGCAACCAACATTCCGGTTACAGCACCAGATTTAAATGCAACAGATAGACCCTGAGCTAAGCCTTTTCTTGATGCTTCAGCAGTTCTTACATTTGCTTCTACAGAAACTAGCATTCCAACATAACCTGCTATACCTGATAAAGCAGCACCTATTAAATATCCTAGACCTACTAATGGACTGAATGCAATACTTACAATAACTAAAACTACAGCACCAACAATAGCAATAGTTTTGTATTGTCTTGCTAAATATGCTTTTGCACCAATTTGAATTGCAGATGCAATATCTTGCATTTTTTTGTTTCCTGCACTTGAATTAAGAATGTTTTTACCAGTTAAAAATCCATAAACGATAGATAATAAACCAGCTCCGATTGTATATAATAGTATTGTTTCGACTGTTCCGCTCATATTAACCTTAAGTTGTTGGTTGTTAAATTTTAAGCCCGCACAATACAAAAAAAGATAGAAAAGACAACGATTAACTTCTAAAACTGATGAATATAACCTTTAGATTTAGCTTGTATTTGCTTATCTTTTTGGTCAAAAATTAATGATCTATCTTTACCAGATACAATTTTACCAATTTTAGTTATTTTAATTCCAGTTGTTTTAGATGCGTTTTGAATGATTCTGGCTTTATTAATACCTGCAGTAAATAAAACCTGATAATCATCTCCATTAGAAATTAGATTAATTTTATTTAATTTTTTTTTTTTTATAAAATTACTCAATTTGCTGGAAACAGGTATTTTATTTTCAAATAAGTGAAATGATAATCTTTGTCTATTAATCATTTTTGATAAATCTTCAATTAATCCATCTGAAACATCGATAGAGCAATTAGCAAATTTTAATAAATATTTTGTTAAATTTAAGGGTAATTCTGGTTTATAATATTTATCTATAAAAAATATTTTATCTTTATTTTTAAATTTAAATTTATTACTTAATGCTTTAAGACCTAGATAACTATCTCCCAGATTTCCAGTAACATAAATATCATCATTTAATTTAGCTTTATTACGATAAATTATTTTATTCGAATATCCTAGTGAAGTGATTGTAAAACTTAGTTTGTTTGAAAATGTTGTGTCTCCACCACATAAATCTATGTTAAATTTATTTTGTTCTGATTTAAGTGACATTGAGATTTTATATAAGTTGTTTTTTGTAAACGTTTTTTTATTACCAGAGCCAGAAATAAAATAAAACTTTGGTGTTACACCTTTGCAAATTAAATCAGAAATTGATGACCTTAATATTTTTTTAATTACTAAATCTGGCGATTTAAAATCATAAAAATGCGTACCAATATTGTATGTATCAATAGATACAACAACACCTCTTTTTTTATCAAAAAAAACATCGTCGTTTAAATTTAAAGCAGATTTATTTTTTTCAGCTATTTTAAAAAAATAATTATTTATTAGATCAAATTCATGCATTGTTAGATCTTAATTTTTTTCCAACGTTGTCTAATAAAGCATTAAGATACTTTGTTTGTGAATCTTCAAGAAAAAAATTAGATGAATTTAAATATTCTTTAATAATTATATTAATAGATAAATTTGGCTTATACAAAAATTCATAAGTTGCTGCTTTTAAAATTGTTTGAAAAACTTTATCTAATTTTTCAAATACAAATTCATCACCTAATTTATTATTTAATTCATCTAAAATAATATCATTTCTTTCTATCGTTCCTAAAACAATATCTTTGATAAATTTTTTAAATCTGTGTTTTGGAAAATCTAAATCATCATCTTCATTATAAAATTTACCATATAATTTCTGAATAATTATAACTCTAGGGTTATTTTTTGGATTAAAATGAGTTCTCATTTTTGAGACAAAACTGAAATCACAGCTTCTGCAGCTTCAGCACCCTTTTTTCTTCTTGCTCTTGCTTGAGCCATATTAAGACAGGTAATTATTCCATTTCCAATTGGTTTTTTACTATCTATAGATAATTTCATTATGGCATCTGTCGAAGCTTGAGAAATAAAATCAAAGTGTGGGGTTTGACCTTTAATTACACATCCTAAAGCTAAAAAACCATCATATTTTTTTAAATTTTTTGAGATTGTAACTGGAATTTCAAAAGCACCAGTTACTTTAATAATTTTTATTATATTTTTTTTTGGAATTATTTTCAAAGCACTGCTTATTAAGCCATTAGCAATATCTTTATAATAATCTGCTACAACAATTAAATATTTTTTTTTCATCAAATTAATTCCTGTTTTGTAATTTTTATACCATAACCATCAAGACCAATAACTTTTTTTGGTGATTTGGTGATTAATATCATATTTTTAATTTTTAAGTCTTTAATAATTTGAGCTCCAATACCATAATTTCTTATTAACTTATCATTTCCCTTTTTATAAAAGTTTTTATTTTTATAATCTTTTAAAGTCTGAGTTACTGATTTTAAATTTGAGTCTTTGATAAATACTAAAACACAATTTTGATATTTTCTAAAATAATTTAAGGTCTTGTTAAATGAATTTGGTAATGATTGATTAATTAGATAGTTTTGGACGACATTAGATGAAATTACTCTTACTCTTGGAGTAATACCTTTTTTTATTTTACCTTTTATTAATGCAAAGTGCTCTGAACCATCTAAAAGATTCTCATAAATTCTAATATTGTATTTTTGATTTTTTACATCGATCTTGCTTTGCTTTTTAAGTTTAATAAGTTTTTCTTTTTTTAGTCTATATGCGATCAGATCTTCTATCTTTCCAATTTTCAATTTATGTTTTTTTGCAAAGATGATTAAATCTTGACCTTTGGCCATTGTTCCATCTTCATTCATAATTTCACAAATAACAGCAGAGTTATTTTTTTTTGCTAATTTAGATATATCAACTGAAGCTTCGGTATGCCCTGCTCTAACAAGCACTCCACCATCTTTGGCTATAATTGGAAACACGTGACCCGGTGAAACAATCTCATTTTTATTTACTTTTTTTTTTGAAGCAATTTTGATTGTTTTAGCTCTATCTTTAGCAGATATACCTGTTGTTATTCCTTTTTTTGCTTCAATAGAAATTGTAAATGCTGTCTTGTTTCTAGATTGATTTACTGGAGACATTAAAGATAAATTTAATCTTTTTGCTTGAAGTGAATCAAGCGCTAAACAAATTAAGCCTCGCCCATATTTTGCCATGAAGTTAATATTCTTTGCGTTTGAGTCTGATGTAGAAATGACTAAATCGCCTTCATTTTCTCTTTTTTCATCATCTACTAAAATAAACATACCACCTTTCTTAGCTACGCTTATAATTGACTCTATTGACGCAAAGTTATTTTTTTCCATTAAAATAATTCCTAACGTATTTTGACAAGATATCTATCTCTATGTTGACTAAACTAGATTTTTTTAAAGTTGATAAATTCGTTTCTTTGTAGGTGTGAGGGATAATCCAAATTTGGAAACCTTTTTTAATCACTTTTGAAATTGTAAGAGAAATACCATTCACACAGATTGATGCTTTTTCTATTAAATGTTTTCTCTCTTTTTTAGGTAAATCAAAGTCAAAAAGAAATGATTTGTCTATTTTTTTAATACTTAATACTTTACCAACAGTATCAACATGACCTTGACAAATATGTCCTGAAATTTTTGTCCCATATTTTAAAGGTAATTCTAAATTTATTTTATCTTTTATTTTTAAAAATTTGAATTTTGATCGAATTATTGTTTCTTTCGAAAGATAAAATTCCATAATGTTAGATTTATATGAAATTAAAGTTAGACAAACACCATCACAGGCAACAGATAAGCCTATATCTTTTTTTGAGACTCTAAGATTGCTTTTTACAAAAATATTAAGACCCTTGGGTCTTTTAATAATTTTAGTAATAATACCTTGGTTGTAAATTATTCCGTTAAACATAATTTCTATCTATATAGTGTTATTCTGTCTTTTCGCAAATTCAGATTTAAATTAATCTTTGTTTGATACTTTTGATTTAATGTGCTCAGGCCACTAAATTTTAAATATTCTGAGCTTTTAGATAGATTTTTAGGGCTTTTGAATAAATAAAATTTATTAAAAATTTTGTTTTTGAGCAAGTTGTTAGTTAGTTCATTTCCGCCCTCTATCAATAAATTCCTGCAGCCAAAATTATATAGTTTTTTTAAAATTTCTCTTACATCAAATTTGTTATTTCTATCTAGTTTAGATTTAACTAGGATAATGCCTTTTCTTTTAAATTTAGAAATTTTTGATTTATCAGCTTTGTTATAAAATATTAAAGTATTTTTGTTATTAGAAGACTTTATTATATAGGTATTTGTTTTAGTGTTTAAATTATTATCTAAAATAATTCTTTTAGGAGAGAAATTTTTCACACCTTTTAAACGACAATTTAATCTTGGATTATCTTTGTTTAGTGTTTTGTATGTAATCATCAAACAATCGTTTTGATATCTCAAAAGATGTGAAAACATATCTGAATAAATATTTGTGATTTTTTTTTGATTATTAGTATAAATAATATTGTTTTTTGAAATAGCTATTTTACCAGTAACATAAGGTAATTTTTTCTTTCTATTAAAAAAATAAGGATAATAAAAGTTTTCTATTTTATTTTTTAACAAACCTTTTTTTACAATTATTTTTTTTGAATTTAAAATTTTATAACTTTTATTACTAACTCTTTTATCTATATCTGTTACAGAATATATGACCTCAGAAATTTTTGATTTAATTATCGAGTCAGTGCATGGTGGTGTTAAACCATGATGACAACATGGTTCAAGGGTAACATACATTTTTGAGCCTTTTAAATCTTCGAAACTATTTTTAATTGCATTAGACTCAGCATGTGGCCTTCCATTAAATGAAGTTTGACCTATAGAGATTATTTTGTCATTTTTAACAATTACACACCCTACTGAAGGATTTGATCCAGTAAGACCATGCCGAGCTCTAGCCAGATCCAAGGCCATCTCCATGTAAAATTTGTCTTTTTGTGTAAATTTATGTTTTTTTGTAGACATTGAGTTTGTCCACGAATTGCACGAAATCTTTTTCTTCCCTAAAGTTTCTATAAACTGAAGCAAACCTTACGTAACCAACAGGATCTAAATCCTTTAAACCATCCATAACCATTGTACCAATTGTATTAGTTGATACCTCACCTTGACCAAGTTCCTCTAAAGACCTTGATACATGACTTATAAATTTTTCTATTGTCTCAGTATCAATTGGTCTTTTCTTAAGTGCAATATAGATCGATTTAGATAGTTTATCGCGGTCAAAAACTGACTTTCTTCCATTTTTCTTAACAACCATTAATTCACGAATTTGAATTCTTTCAAAAGTAGTAAAGCGTTCACCACAAATACAAAGTCTTCTTCTTCTTATAGCTGTTCCATCTTCTGTAGGTCGTGAATCCACTACAGATGTATCACCCTTTTTTTCGCACGGACAAATCATTTGCTAAAGGTTCTTATATATCGGAAATGACGAAGTTAAAGAAATAACTTCATTTTTTACTTCTTCTTCTATTTTGCTATTATCTGACGGGTTTTCAGATAAACCTTTTAAAGTCTTTGTGATTAATTCACCTACAGTTTTAAACTCACTTAATCCAAATCCTCGTGTTGTAGCTGCTTGTGTACCTAATCTAATACCTGAAGTAATCATGGGTTTTTCTGTATCAAAAGGAATACCATTTTTATTACACGTAATATTTGCTCTAGACAAACTCTCAGCCGCAAGATTACCTTTTACATTATAAGGCCTTAAATCTACCAACATCAAATGCGTATCTGTTCCATCAGAGTATATTTTGAATCCATTATTTTTTAGTGTCTCTGCAAGCATTTTAGCGTTTGCTAAAACAGATTTAATATAATTTTGAAATTCTGGCTGTAAAGCCTCTAAAAAACCAGCAGCCTTAGCAGCAATGATATGCATCAAAGGTCCACCCTGATAACCAGGAAAAACTGCTGTATTAAATTTTTTAGCAAGATCCTCGTGATTAGTTAAAATTATACCACCTCTTGCACTTCTAAAAACTTTGTGTGTCGTTGATGTAACAACATGTGCGTAGTCACAAGGATTAGGATAACCTTTACCTGCAACTAAACCAGAGAAGTGTGCCATATCAACCATTAAATATGCTCCGACTTTATCTGCTATTTCTCTAAATTTCTTAAAATCAATTACTCTAGAATAAGCACTTCCACCTGCAATTATTAGTTTTGGTTTATGTTCTAAAGCAAGTTTTTCAACATTATCATAGTCAATCAATTCTGACTCTTTATCAACATCATATCCTATTGCGTTGAACCATTTACCAGACATTGAAATTTTTAATCCATGAGTAATATGACCACCTGAATTTAAACTCATACCCATAAATGTATCTCCTGGGCTTAACAAAGCTAAAAATACTGCGCCATTTGCTTGGGCCCCTGAATGTGGTTGCGCGTTTGCAAATTTACAATTAAATAATTTTTTTAATCTTTCAATCGCAAGATTTTCTGCAACATCAACATGCTCACAGCCATTGTAATATCTTTTACCAGGATACCCTTCTGCATACTTATTGGTTAAAACTGAACCTTGTGCTTCTAATACTGCTTGAGAAACTATATTTTCGGAAGCGATTAATTCTATATGCTGCTGTTGTCTGATTAATTCATCCTTAATAGCTTTATAAAGTTCTGGATCCTTTACTGACAAACTGTCTTCAAAGAAACTTTTATAACTATCGTTTAAATAATTTTTTTCACTTGACATAATTATATTTTTTTAACTCTTTTTAAGTGTCTCCCACCATCAAATTTAGTATTTAAAAAAACACCTATAAACTTTAAAGCATTTTTTTTGGTTATCAATCTTGAGCCTAATGTAATGATGTTTGCATCATTATGCAATCTGGATAATTTTGTTGATTTTAGATTAAAACATTGCGCTGCACGCACATTTTTATGCTTATTTGCCGCAATATTCATACCAGTCCCAGAACCACACACTAAAATACCAACATTTCTCTTATTAAGTTTGACTTTTTTTGCAACTTTATGTGCATAATCAGGATAATCAACACTATTATCATCTTTTGGACCAAGGTCCTCAAATTTTACTTTTTTATTTTTTAAATAATCTTTGATTGACTCTTTTAATTTAAATCCAGCGTGATCTGATGAAATAAATATTTTTTTCAAATTAATTAAATTTGTAATCTAAAACACAAGCAACTAAATGTATTCTATTCTCTTCACCACCATTAAATGCATTGTGATACTTTGTATTATTTGTGACCCATACTGATCCATCAGCAGGCATGTGCTTTGCAACATTATCAATAACCATTATACAACCAGGGTTAGTAATTATAGGTATATGTAATCTTGGCTCTGGATCTCTATGCCAACTCAAAGTTGATCTTGGTTCTTTTAAAAGAATTCTAACTCTTCCTAATTTATATTTAGATGTCAGGACGTCATATACTTCTTTAAAGTAAGTATTTTCATAATCTTTTATAAATTCTGAATATTGTGTCTCATCAAGAGATTCATCTCTAACTACTTCATTTCCTGATTTATCAGGTTTTGTCCAATATACTCCTCTAGCCTTGTTACCTTTAATTGAGTCTGGGTCACCAGGTATTTGAGTTAATGATATCGCTCCAAAGTGTGTTACACCAGCATCTTCAAATTTTTTAATTTTAACTATTTGTTGATAAGCCTCTTGTAATTTTTCGATATCAAATTTGATTTCTTGCTTTTGGAAATCACTAAAGTCTAAAACTCTATCTTCCTTTTTGATATTTAAGTCTATTACTTTTGAATTTTCTATTGTCATCTTGATTGCTTTCTACCTTTTTTTTTGTATATGTGTATATTACATTTGTCGCAATTTAAAAGTAAATTAAAACATGATTATTGGTAAATATCCCAATCTTAGACTTAGAAGAACTAGAAAAGAATCTTGGTCAAGAAGACTGATTCAAGAAAATACTTTAAGTCCAAATGACTTTATATTACCTATTTTTTTAATAGAAGGATCTAATAAACGTCAACCAATTTCATCTATGCCGGGTGTATATAGGTATACTATTAATAGATTGAGCCAAATAGTAGACAGAGCAATTAAAAAGAAGATACCAATGGTTGCACTTTTTCCAAAAACCCAAAATGTACGTAAAGATGAATTGGGTACAGAATCACTTAACGAAAAAAATTTAGTTTGTAGAGCAATTAAAGAAATTAAAAAAAGATACAAAAATCAAATAGGTATAATGTGTGACGTAGCATTAGATCCCTATACATCACATGGTCATGACGGTTTAATCAAATCTAACACAATACTTAACGACGAAACAATTGATGTTTTGATTAATCAATCATTACTTCAAGCAGAGATGGGTTGTGATGTACTCGCTCCTTCAGACATGATGGATGGCAGAATAGGTAAAATCAGAAAAGCTTTAGATAAAAATAAATTCCAAAATGTTCAAATATTATCTTATGCAGCGAAATATGCTTCAAGCTTTTATGGACCTTTTAGAGATGCAGTAGGTTCTAGAGGTTCGTTAAAAGGAGACAAAAAAACTTATCAGATGGATTATAGAAATTCTGATGAAGCCTTAAGAGAAGTTGCATTAGATATTAAAGAAGGTGCCGATATGGTAATGGTTAAACCAGGTATGCCCTACTTAGACATAATAAAATCAATAAAAGAAAAATTTAAATTACCTGTATTTGCCTATCAAGTATCGGGAGAATATAGCTTAATTGAAACAGCTATAACGAAAAAATTAATTAATAAAGATGCTGTATATGAAAGCTTAGTAGCTTTTAAAAGAGCTGGTGCCAATGCTATAGTAAGTTATTACGCTGATAGAATTGATAAAATAATAAAATAATTATTTTAACGTATTTAAAAATAACAACCTACTATTTGGATAATTTAAATTATTTGGTCTTAATATGGTTTTATCCAAATAATCACCTACTAATTTCAAACCCTTCAATAAGGTGCCAAGATCATTAACATCTATATCTCTTTCAATCAAAAAATTGGGTACATATTTTTTTTCATTTAAAGAATTAGCGTAATATACAGTTTTGTTACCTTCCAAATCTTTTTCAACTAAA
>CACMRS010000004.1 GCA_902616165.1 uncultured Pelagibacteraceae bacterium | reverse complement strand
ATATTCATTAAAATTATTAAAATACCCAAAATTAAAAAAGTAGCTTGCCAGTAGTCATTTACCCCAATGTTTTCAAAAAATTCTGCTGTGAATAAAGCAATAACTCCACCTAATTTATAACCTGTCCACCAGCCAACAACAGCCATAGCTGCACCAGCAGCCATCGATTTTCCTTCATTTTCATTTATCTGTTCAATTCTTAATGCATCTACAGTTATATCTTGGGTTGCTGATGCAATAGCAATAATTAAACCTACAGTAATTAATAAAGCCAAATTTTCAGTTGGATTAATCACACTCCAAACAATAAGACTTAACAAAATAATTAATTGCATCAAAACTATCCAGCCTCTTCTATGGCCTAATTTTTTTGTTAGTATTGGAATTTGAATTCTATCTATAATGGGAGCCCACAAATAATTGAAAGCGTATACTCCAAAAATTAAACCTGCCCATCCAATTGTTGATCTACTAAGACCTTCTTCTTTGAGCCAAAGACTCAAGCTGCTTGCAATTAATACCCATGGGAAACCACTTATTGCACCTAACAAAAGAATTCTTACCATTCGAATATCTTTATAAACTGTGAGAGAATCAAGCCATGTTTTTGCGTTTGTTTCAGACATAATTAATTTCTCCAAAATGATGGTAAGAACAATACTAATATTGCAAACAACTCAAGTCTACCTAAAATCATACCCACAGTTAAGATCCATTTAGAAATATCAGGTAAAGCTGAAAAATCTCCATTAGGCCCAATTATAGGACCCAAACCTGGACCAACATTTGATATTGATGTTGCCGCTCCAGAGATAGCGGTAATAAAATCGAGACCAGTTAATGATAATAATGCAGCTAAAATAAAAAAAATAACAAAGTAAAAATAAATAAATGAAATTATTGATGCAATAAATTTATCATCAACAGATCCTTGATCGTATTTAATTACAAATATACCTTTGGGATATATAATTTTTTTTAATTGATTTAATATAAATAAATATAGAATTTGAATTCTAAAGATTTTAATACCACAAGTAGTAGATCCGGCACATCCCCCAATAAACATTAGTACAAGAAATATTGTTATAGGAAAACTTCCCCAACCATCAAATTCAGCATTTACATAACCTGTTCCAGTCAATATTGAAATCGTATTAAAAAAAATAGATCTTAAACTAAAGTTGCCTTTATCATTAAATAATAAATATATTGATAAAATTATAATGCTTATAATTATTATTTTAATAAATGTTCTGATTTGAATGTCGTTTAAAAATATTCTTTTATTACCACTAATAAATTTAATATATGTAATAAATGGAATACTTCCTAAAATTATAAAGATCATCGATGATATTTCTATAGGAACACTGTTAAAATACCCAATAGATTGATTGTAATTAGAAAATCCACCCGTAGCTATAGTAGTCATAGAATGAGTTAAACTATCAAATTTTCCCATTCCAAATATCCAATATGATAATGCACAAAGAGCGGTTAGACCTGAATAAATATAAATAAGTCTCAAAGCTATTTCTTTTGATTTAGGAAGAATTTTTTCAGATGAGTCGTTACTAGAAATTTTAAATAATTGCATACCACCAACATTCATTATAGGCATCAGGGTAATTGCCATTACAATTATACCAATACCACCTAGCCACTGAAGAATTGCTCTCCATAATAGAATGCCTTTTGGTGCATTCTCTAAGTTAGAAATAATTGTAGATCCAGTAGTTGTTATACCAGACATACTCTCAAAAAAAGCATTAGTAATTGAAAGGTTCATAGTCGAAAATATAAATGGTAAAGATCCAAAAATAGCAATACTTAACCAAGACAAAGCAGTTAATAAAAATGCTTGTTGTAAATTCAACTTTTTGTCGTGGTCTAGATTTGATAGAAAAAATAATGATCCAAAAATTATAGTAACAATAGATGCACCAAAAAATGATGAATCTATTTCGGAATAAAAAAATTGAGCAATTATAGGGATGAACATTGAGATCCCTAAAATTATTTGCAAAATTCCTAGCGTAAAAAAAACAGTTTTATAATTAGACATTTTGAAAGAACATTATTTTATGGTAAATAAATTTCAACTCTATAAGAATTAATAAAATCGCCAATTTAAGATTTTATAAAAGATATATTCGTGATTAAAAAAGAAATTTTAGATAAAACAAGTGCTTGGCCTTTCGTTGAAGCAAAAAAAATGCTTCGTGAGAGAAAATCATTTATTGAAAAAAAAGGGAAAATTAGCCTCCAAACAGGATATGGTCCAAGTGGACTTCCTCATATTGGAACATTTGGTGAAGTTGCAAGGACCTCAATGATGGTTAATGCCTTAAAACAACTTACAGATTTACCAACAGAAATAATTACTTTTTCTGATGATATGGATGGTTTAAGAAAAGTTCCTGATAATGTTCCTAAACAAGAATTACTAAACAAAAACTTACATAAACCATTAACACAAGTTCCCGATCCATTTGATAAATTTGCAAGTTTTGGAGAGCATAATAATGAAATGTTAAAAGATTTTTTAAATAGTTTTAATTTTAAATACAGTTTTAAAAGTTCGACATCTTTATATAAAGGTGGTTTTTTCAACCCAACTTTAAAAATTATTTTAGAAAATTATGATGGTATAATGAACATTATACTTCCAACTTTAGGCAAAGAACGTCAGCAAACTTACTGCCCCTTTTTACCTATTTGTCCAGATACAGGTCATGTCCTCGAAATTCCAGTTATAGAAATTGATAAAAAAAATTCTAAAATAATTTTTGATAATAAAGGTAAAAAATTAGAATCTAGTGTTTTGGATGGAAATTGTAAATTACAATGGAAAGTTGATTGGGCAATGAGATGGTATGCTCTAGATATAGATTTTGAAATGTATGGAAAAGACCTTATCGAAAGTGCAATTTTATCAACTAAAATTATAAATTTAATTGGTAAAAAACATCCATCTGGATTTGCTTATGAATTATTTCTTGATGAAAAGGGTGAAAAAATTTCAAAATCAAAAGGAAATGGTATTACGATCGACCAGTGGTTAAAATATGCCTCACCTGAAAGTTTATCTCTATACATGTATCAAAATCCAAAAAGAGCAAAAAAACTTTATAATGAAATAGTGCCTAAAGCTGTAGATGAGTACCTTGATAATATTGAAAAATCAAAAAAACAAACTGAACAACAATTAGTGATGAATCCTGTTTGGCATGTTCATAATGGACATATTCCAAAAGAAGAGATGATTATGACCTTTTCTATGTTGTTGAATTTAGTTGAGACAAGCAATGCTGATAACAAAGATTTATTGTGGAAGTTTGTTAAAAAATATAAGTCTAATATTCATGAAAAAAACTTTCCAATTTTTGATGGACTAGTTGGTTATGCAATTAAGTATTTTAATGATGTTATTAAGGCTCAAAAAAAATATAAAAAACCTTCTGAAAATGAAAAATTAGCTCTACAAGCTTTAGTTAAAACTTTAGAAAAATGCAATGATCAGATGTCTCCTGAGGATATACAAACAGTAATTTATTCAACAGGTAAAGAGAATGGGTATGCAGAAAACTTAAGAGATTGGTTTAAGTTAATTTATGAAGTGGTATTTGGAGATGAAAATGGACCTAGAATGGGTTTTTTTATAAGTTTTTTCGGTGTTAACGAAACAAAAGAATTAATAATTAGTAAATTGAAATAATGTATTCAAATTTAAGATCTTTAATATTTAAAATAGATCCTGAAAGAGCACATTTCTTAGCAATTCAATCACTCAAACTCAATTTAGTTTCAAATATATTTGACGAAAACAAAAATGATCCCATTTTGAAAACAAAATTATTTAATCATGATCTTAATAATCCTATCGGTATTGCTGCGGGTTTTGATAAGAATGCAGAGGTGTATAACCCTTTATTTAAGCTGGGTTTTGGATTTGTTGAAGTAGGTACAGTTACTCCATTAAAACAATATGGAAATGAAAAACCAAGAGTATTTAGATTAGTAGAAGATCAAGCATTAATTAATAGGTTAGGTTTTAACAACCATGGATCAGATACAATATTAAACAGAATAAAATCTAATAAAAAACTAGGTGTACTAGGTGTAAATGTAGGTCCAAACAAAAATTCTAATAATAGATTGAATGACTATTTAATTGGATTAGAAAAATTTTCTGATGTTGCGGATTATATTACAATCAATATTTCCTCGCCAAATACTGAAAATCTAAGAAACTTTCATGATGAGTATAAATTAAATGAGTTATTAAAATCTATCTCAGAGAAAAAAAAACAATTAAAAACTGAAATTCCTATAGCTGTAAAAATTTCGCCAGACATTAACGAAAATCAAATTGACTTAATTTCAGAAATACTTTTAGAAAATGAAATAAGTGCAATAATAATTTCAAATACTTCTGACTCTTCTCGGGAAACACTTCAAAATATACAGAGACATCAAAAAGGTGGTTTATCTGGAAAACCTATTGAAAAAAAATCAAATCTTTTAATAAGTAAATTCTACAATTTAATTAAAGGTAAAATTAAAATAATTGGAGTAGGTGGTGTTGATTCTGGTAAAGCAGCTTATGATAAGTTTTTATTGGGAGCAGACTATATTCAACTTTATACCGGCATGGTATTTCAAGGACCCAATATTGCTGGGATGATTAAAAAAGACCTAAAAGAATTACTGATAAGAGATGGTGTCAAAAATTTCACAGAAATTGTGGGAAATAAAACTGTTTCTTAAATGTATTAAACTTGACGCCTTCAATATCTCCCCTTATATAAGCACTGTTGTTATGTCAAAAAAATGCGAACTTACCGGTAAAATTCCTATGAAAGGTCATAATGTTAGTCATGCTAACAATAAGACTAAAAGAAGGTTTTTACCTAATCTTAAAAAAGTAAAATTTACCAGTGAGCTTACTGGAAGAAGTTTAAAACTTACTGTAAGCAATTCAGGTGTAAGGTCAGTTGATAAAAAAGGTAGTTTTGATGAGTTTTTAAAAACTGTTAAAAATAAAAATTTATCTCCTAGATTGAAAAAGTTAAAAAAAGTAGTTTTAATTAAATCCCCTTTTAAAAAGAAACCTGTAGCTAAATCAGCTTAATGAACAAATTATTTATCACCCTGTCTATAATGATGGGAATTGTTGTACTATCTTCTAATTATTTAGTTCAGTTCCCTATAAACTATTTTGGATTAAATGAGATTTTAACTTATGGAGCTTTTAGTTATCCAATAGCTTTTTTAATAACGGATTTAGCAAATAGGTCGTATGGAAAATTGTTAGCAAGGCAAATTGTATATTTAGGCTTTTTAATAGGAATTATATTTACATTGTTATTCTCAACTGATTTTGCAGATTTAATCTCTGTTAGAATTGCAATAGGATCAGGGGTAGCTTTTATTACCGCTCAATTGTTAGACATTCAAATTTTTGATCGATTAAGAAAAAAAGAGTGGTTTGTTGCACCACTTACTTCATCTTTGATTGGATCAACAGTCGACACATTTTTATTTTTCTCAATATCATTTTATGCAACAGGGGTACCTTGGGTTACTTTATCTCTAGGAGATTTAGCGGTAAAAATTTTAGTTGCTCTAATAATGTTGATACCATTTAGAATGTTATTGAAGATTATTAAACCAATTAAAGTTTAATATAAAAATTTATAAGACAGAATTTTATAAGCTAACTTTGCAACAAGAAAGTTATAAGAATTAAATCCTTTAATTGGAGACAGTTCATTAATATCTGCACCAACAATTTTCGAGTTTTTAGCAGCAATTCTTATTATATCTAATGTTTCGTCCCATAAAAGTCCTCCTGGTTCAGGTGTACCAGTTGCAGGCATAATACTTGAGTCGAGTCCATCTACATCGAATGTAAGGTAAACAGTTTTGTTTTTAATCAGTCTTTTAAATTTAGACAAATTCCATTTTTTTTTATCTTTTGCCCAAAAAATATTTATTCTTGAAGAATTTTTTTTTAAAAATGGGATTTCACTTTCCGAGATGTTTCTTATTCCGAATGAAATTAAAGAAATATTTTTATAATCAAGACACCTTCTAATTGCTGAGGCATGTGAAAATTTTTCTCCATTATAGCTCTGGCGTAAATCTGCATGAGCATCAAAATGCAAAAGACAAATATTTTTATATTTTTTTATAAAAGGAACAATACATCCAGGGGTTATTGAATGCTCTCCACCCAAAGTCATTGGAAAAAGTTTTTTATCTAAAATCTCTTTATTAATCTTTGACATTTTATTAAGTGCTTTTTTTATATTTTTGT
The DNA here is from genome assembly GCA_902616165.1 of uncultured Pelagibacteraceae bacterium. GTDB lineage: Bacteria > Pseudomonadota > Alphaproteobacteria > Pelagibacterales > Pelagibacteraceae > Pelagibacter. The sequence goes on along the minus strand of CACMRS010000004.1, from coordinate 36,080 downwards.
CTATTTTAAATGGTTTTAAAGTTTTAATACCTATTTTCTTATAAGGTTCACAGTTAAGCTCTTCATCATATAACTCAACTTGATGAGATGCTTTTATAATTTCTTTAGGTCCATTTCTTGTTCCTCCCCCATAACTGACAGTTTTTTCTAAACCAAATGGAACAATTACAGCTTTTTCTTTAAAGCTAAACTTATTATCAATTCCTAAAAATCCGTTTTTATTTGAGAGATATTTCAATTTTATTTAAAAATTTTTGTAAAGTTTTTTCTTGTTCTATTTTTCCACTCACCTTTATGATATGCATCACTAGCAATTAATGGCAAAACACTAGTTGCTTCTGCAAACACCATCTGTTCTTTCGTTATATCTACTTTGCCCCATGAGCTTGCTTCTTTTAATGTGGAGCTGCTGCATGCACCGTCTCTACTATCAGCAACAGTAATTTGAACAGCATATTTATGCATGTCTACATCTTTTCCTAATAGCTCAGCACAAATAATAGTATCTTGAATAAAGTTTTTAGGCACACCACCACCAATCATAAATAATCCAGAACCTTTAGATTTGATTTTAATTTCTGTTAGTTCTCTAAATTCTCTAACCGAGTCTATTGTCATATGTTTTTCTGGATTTTGTTCTTGATGCATAACTAACCCAAATCCTGCGCTCGAGTCTGTAAAGGCAGGACAGAAAATTGGAACATTGTTGTCAAAAGCAGTTTCAATCAAAGAATCTTTTTTCACTGAATTTTTTTTTAAATATTTCCCCATTTCATTAATAAACTCCCTTGAGGTATAACTTCTTACTTCAAGATTATTTGCTATTTCGCATATGATTTTATCACACAATTGAAGTTCTTCTTCATCTATGTAGGTATCGTAAATTCTATCTATATAGTTGTTCCTTAACTCAGTATCATTTTGAAATTGTGAACCTTGATAATGTTTAAAACCAAGAGCTTCAAAAAAATCCATATCTACAATAGAGGCACCCGTTGCAACGATTGCATCTACCATATTAAATTTAACTAAATCTTTATAAATATTCATACATCCAGCTGCCGAAGTAGAGCCTGCCAAGGTAAGGAAAATTGTACAATCTTTATCTTTAAGCATCTCGTTATAAATTTTAGCAGCATTTGCTGTTTCTCTAGAAACAAATGACATTTTTTCCATTGAGGATATAATTTTTCTACTATCAAAAGAAGTTATATCAATGTGCTCAACAGGATTTTTTAAGAAATCTCTTTTACTGTTATGGCCTGGATTTTTTTGACTTGACATTAAGCTACCATGTTAGCTTTATTAATGTCTTTATCATACATTGTCAGTATTGGATTATCCTCAACTTCATAAATTTCATTTGAGTAATAACCATTAAATTGAGTTCTAAATGTCAATCCGTATGCACCCAGTTGACCAAGTTCAATATAATCATTTTCTTTAATATTATTTGGAAGCAAAAAGGGGCCTTTCATATAATCCATGCTATCACATGTTGGCCCGAAGAAATCAAAAGCAGTAAATTTTTTTGAAATTATTTTATTGGAATTTTCTTTGATCATTCTAGATGGGAATACAATGTTTGGTGTACCTGCATCAAAAAGAGTACCATACGTGCCATCATTAATATAAAGTTTTTGTTTTTTTCTTAAAATAACTCTTACAATTGTTGAGCCACTTTCAGCAACTAAAGCTCTGCCAGGCTCACAAATTATTTCGGGAAGTTTTTCAAGGTTTAAATTTTCTAAACTCTTATTTATTTCTTTAAAATAACTATCTAAAGATTGTGGAATTAAGTCAGGATAGATAGTAGGGAAACCTCCACCTACATTTATGTAATCTGGAATAATTTTTGTCTTTTTAATTATATTTCCAACTTCAGTAATTCCTTTTGAATAAGAAATTGGATGCATACATTGTGAACCAACATGAAAACTTAAACCAATTTTTTTAGCATATTGCTTTACAAGTCTTAATAAACCAATTGCTTCAGAAGTTAATGCACCAAATTTTTTTGATAAATCAATTTCTGCATGTTCATTTGAAACAGCTACTCTTACAAATAACTCTAAATCTTTAGCGTTATTTGTACTTTCAATTATTTTAATTAGTTCATCTTTAGTATCTAAAGAAAAAGTTTTTACACCATAATTAAAATATGCTTCTTTTATACTCTCTCTACTCTTAACAGTATGCATATAAGAGCATTTAGCTGTATTACTAAAATTTCTAATATTTTTAATTTCTTCAATTGATGCAACATCAAATTGTCCCACTCCACTTTCTATGATTGTTTTGATTATCTCAGGGTGTGGATTGGTTTTGACTGCATATAAAAGTTTACCTGAAAATTTGTTTAAGAAAAATTTAACAGCAGATTTTATAGAATTCTTTCTTATACAGTAAACTGGTTTTTCTGGTTTGAGTTGATGAACTAATTCCTCAACTGATTTAAATTTTTGCATTTCAAATGCCTCCAAAAAAAATTTAATAAAAAAAAGTCTTTTTTACAAAAACTTTAATATTTTCGCATATAAAAGTAAGCAGCACCAAAGTAAAGAAAATAATTCAACCCTGAAATGCGTAAAATTCATATATTGTAATATCTCGTAGAGACCCCATATAATGGTCATGAAAGAAGAATCAAAACTTCAGAGTCTCAGCGATTTTGAGAATAAGTCTTTAATTATCGTGGATGATGACAATCCTTTTCGTGAGCGTCTAGCAAGAGCCATGGAAAAAAAAGGATTTGAGGTTTTTCAAGCTGAGAGTGTACAAAAAGGAGTTGAATCTGTAAAAACTATGAAACCAGGTTTTGCTGTAGTTGATTTAAGGCTTGGAGATGGTAATGGACTTGAGGTTGTAAAACAAATTCAGTCTTCAAATAGTGACAGTAGGATTATAATGTTAACTGGTTATGGAAATATTCCAACGGCAGTAGCTGCAATCAAAGAAGGTGCTATAGATTATTTAGCTAAGCCTGCTGATGCGGAAGATGTTGAAAAAGCGTTATTAGCAGACCCTTCAAAAAAAGCAGCTCCTCCTGAAAATCCCATGTCTGCAGACAGAGTAAAATGGGAACATATACATAGAGTCTTTGAATTATGTAATAGGAATGTTTCAGAAACAGCTAGAAGACTTAAAATGCACAGAAGAACTCTTCAAAGAATTCTTTCCAAAAGATCACCTAGATAAATTTTTTAATTTTAATTATTTGCTTAGTCAAAATAGCTAAGAGCATTATCTTAAATATCTCAGCTAATAAGAATGGTTTTGCACCTAAAGCAAAAATTGGTTTATCCCATCCAATCAATGTTCCAAGCCAAATTAAACCTAAAATATAGATTGTTGAAGTTGCGATAATTAACTTGAATAAAACTATGAAAAAATTATCATCAATCTTTATTTTAGAGGCTAAGTAACCAGCTGTTAAAAAACCAATTAAGTAACCCATAGTTGGTCCAGTAAAGTAAACTAATCCAATACCTTTTTCAGGAGAGTTTGAAAATACAGGAAGTCCAGCAATTCCCTCAATTAAATACAGACCAATTGTAGCAAGTGTAATTTTATGCCCTAAACTTATTCCTAAAAACAATACAACAAATGTTTGCATAGTCATTGGAACTGGATAAAAAGGAATTTTGATCTTTGCTGATATTGTTAGTGCTATTGAACCAAGAACAATAACAACCAGAGATTTAAATAGTTTAGCTTGCGTGAGATTTTTTGTTAATTCCATTGTTAAATAATACTCAAAATATAAAAAATAATCTACTTCTAATTGTTATAATAATTGAAAGTAAATTTTTTTATATACAGATTATGTTAGCATTGTAATATTTAATAATACTTAATGAATAAAATTCAAAAAACAGATCATTTTTATTTGATAGATGGCTCTGGTTATATTTTTAGAGCTTATTATGCTTTGCCTCCATTGAGTAGAAAAAGCGATGGACTTCCAACAGGTGCTGTAAGTGGTTTTTGTAGTATGTTATTTAAATTATTAGAGGACTCAAAATCCCATCAAAACTTACAAAAACCAACTCATTTTGCTGTAATATTTGACTCAGCAAGAAAAACTTTTAGAAATGAAATTTATAGTGATTACAAAGCTAATAGATCAGAGGCGCCTGACGATTTAGCTCCACAATTTGAGTACATAAGAAAATCAGTCTTAGCATTTAATTTGCCATCTGTTGATCTTCCAAATTATGAAGCAGATGATTTAATAGCGACATATGTTGATCAAATCCTTAAAAAAGGTGCAAAGGTTACAATTGTTTCATCAGATAAAGATTTAATGCAGCTTTACAAAAAAGGGGTTCGAATTTTTGACCCTATGAAAAACAAATTTATAACTGATGATGATGTCGTAAAAAAATTTGGAGTAGATGCATCAAAAGTTATTGATGTGCAATCTTTAGCAGGAGACAGTAGTGACAATGTCCCTGGTGTTCCAGGTATAGGTATTAAGACGGCTGCAGAGCTTATTAATAAATATGGAACTTTAGAAAATTTACTAAAATCTGCTCATGAGATTAAGCAAAATAAAAGAAGAGAAACATTAATAGAGAATAAGGATAAAGCATTAATAAGTAAAAAACTTGTAACACTAGATCATAAATCTCCTGTTAATAGAGATTTAAGTGAATTTAAATTACAAAATATTAATAAAGATAAACTATATAAATTTTTAAGAGAAATGGAATTTAACAGGTTGTTAAGCTCAGCAATTTCTGCTTATGGAGAACCTGAACTAGAAAGCAATAGGATTGAAACTCAAAATCAAGAAAAACAACAATCAATAAATAATAAAAATTATTATTTAATAAATAGTTTAGATGAAATTGATAAATGGATAGAGGAGGCAGAAGAAGTTGGTGAAGTAGCTGTAGATACGGAAACTACTTCATTAGATCCTCATCAAGCAGATTTAGTGGGTATTTCTCTTTGCTCTAAAATTGGAAAAGCATGTTACATACCAGTTGGTCATAAGTCACCCAAGTGTCTTAAAAAAGATGCGGTAATTAAAAAATTAAAAAAAATATTAGAAGATCCAAGCATAAAAAAAATAGGTCAAAATATAAAATTTGATTTTATCGTGTTTTATAAGAATGGGATTACCCTTTCATCAATGGAAGATACAATGTTGATGTCTTATGTTTTGGATGCAGGAAAAAATAGACATAATATGGATACTTTATCAGAAATTCATTTAGGACATAAAACTATTTCTTTTAAAGAGATGGTAGGCACAGGTAAGAAAGAAATTAATTTTAGTGAAGTAGAGATAGATAATGCAAAAGATTACGCTGCTGAAGATGCTGATATTACTTTTAGATTATATAAGAAATTTATTAAAAATTTAAAATCAGAGAAAATGATCAATATTTATGAAATTTTTGAAAAGCCATTAATTAAAATTCTCGCATTTATGGAAATAGAAGGAGTTGAAATTGACAGTAAGTTTTTAAAATCTCTTTCATCTAAATTTGAAAAAAAAATCCAGAAACTTGAAAAAGAAGTATTTAAAATTTCTAAAAAAGAGTTCAATATCGCGTCACCAAAGCAGTTAGGTGAAATAATTTATAATGACTTGAAAATAGCTGGATTAAAGAAAACAAAAAAAGGAAGTTTTGCTACAAGTGCAAGTGTTTTAGAGGATTTAGCTTTCAAAGGTCATAAGTTTCCAAAATTAATTTTAGACTGGAGGCAAGTTTCAAAATTAAAAAATACTTATTCAGATGCTTTACCTGAACATTTGAACCCAAACACAAAAAGAGTTCACACTTCTTTTTTGTTAGCTGCTACTACGACTGGAAGATTAGCATCTAGTGATCCTAACTTGCAAAACATACCAATTAAATCAGAGGATGGAAAAGATATAAGAAAAGCTTTTAAGGCAAAAAAAGATCACTTATTTATTTCTGCGGATTATAATCAAATTGAAATGAGAATTCTGGCAGATCTGGCAGATGTAAAAGAACTTAAAAAAGCTTTTAAAAATAAAGAAGATATACACTCTTTAACAGCTAGCCAAATATTTAATATCGATATTAAAAAGATTAATCAAGACCACAGACGAAAGGCTAAGGCAATTAATTTTGGAATTATTTATGGAATTTCGCAATATGGATTAGCTAAGCAAATAAACGTATCTAATTATGAAGCAGAGGAATTTTTAGAATCTTACTTTGCTAAGTTTCCAGAAATTAAGGTGTATATGGATAATACGATAAAATTTTGCAGGAAAAGTGGATATGTTAATAATATTTTTGGAAGAAGATCTCACTTTAGTGGAATAAATGACAAAAACTTTAATGTAAGAAATTTTCAGGAACGTGCTGCGATTAATGCACCTATTCAAGGCTCTGCCTCTGAGGTAATGAGACTAGCCATGATAAGATTAGATAAGAAATTATCAGAGCAAAAAAATTCTAATTCAAAAATGCTTTTGCAAATTCATGATGAATTAATTTTTGAAATTCCAAAAAAAGACGAAAAAGCAATGATTAAATTAATTGAGAAAGAAATGACCAGTGTAGCTCAGAGTGATTATCATTCTTTTTCCACTCCTTTAACAGTTGATATTAATGTTGGAGATAATTGGGGCATGTTACATTAAATTTATAACATTGCCCAAATTAGGACAATTTAGTATTTTTAAATCATCTTATGCAAAAACAAACAATAGCTTTGATAGATGACGATAGAAATATTTTAACAAGTTTAAGTATCGCATTAGAAAAAGAGGGTTTTAAAGTTCAAACATATATTGATGGTGAAAGCGCATTAATCGGTTTAACCAGAATACCTCCTGACTTGGCAGTTATAGATATAAAAATGCCTAAAATGGATGGAGAAGAACTATTAAAAAAACTTAGAAAAAAAACTTCTCTACCAGTAATTTTTTTAACATCTAAAGATGATGAGATTGATGAATTACTAGGTTTAAAATTAGGTGCAGATGATTTTGTGAAAAAATCAGGTGGTTTTTCCATTAAAGTTTTGATCGAAAGAATACGAGTGCAATTAAGAAAAAAAGAATCCAATAATTTGATAGAGGAAAACAAAAGTTTGATTGTTCATGGTAAGTTAAAGCTAGACCCTTCTCAGCTTGAATGTGAATGGAATGGTAAACCATTGCCTGATAAATTAACAACAACTGAGTTTTTAATAGTAAAAGAATTGGCAAAAAGACCTGGCAATATAAAAGAAAGAGCCCAGCTAATGGATATAGCTTACAGAGAGGACACAGATATTGAGGATAGAACTATTGATAGTCACGTAAAACGAATTAGAAAAAAATTTAAAAAAGTAGATCCTGATTTTTCAGCTATTGAAACTAGGTATGGTAGTGGATATAGATGGAATATTAGCTAATGTTTAGTAAATACTTAAAAACTCTCTCTATATTAAAAAAATTTTTATTTATAAATTTTGTAATTTTTACAATTATTGGATTATTTACATTTATATATCTGAATAATATTCAGCCAAGTTTAATAAAAAAAAAATCTCAAAATCACACAAACATCATTAACAACACTATAGATAATATTTTAAGGTTAGATGTAAAATTCCAATCTGATGATATTAGAAGATTTCTATTTTCTACACGGTTTATTTTTCAAAATTTAGATAGAGTAATATTTTTTGATGATCAACTTAACCTTATTGGAGACACAGATACTTTAGATCTTGATCCAAGATCATTTTCTTCAAGACTTGATAAAATTGAATTTGAAAGTTTAAATAATGAGGAATTAGAAAAAACTATTGAGGAAAAAAATATAAAAATTGATGAAAAAAAACCTGTTTCATTTAAAGATATATTAAAAAATTACTCTAGTTCTGAAAATTTAGGAGCTCCTTACACATTTACGCAAGTAGATTTTAATCAATTTAATGTGACAACAATCAAGAACGTTACAAAGAATGAAATTAATCTTGGTTATGTAGCTATTACAGAAAACGCCAATGAAATAAAGACAGCGATAGCTGAGAGAAAAGCATTTGTAATAAGAACAGCTATATCTGTAGGATTTGTAATATTAATTTTTTCTTTTGTATTAAGCAGATATTTTATTAAACCTATACAAAATCTTGTTGGATATACAATTCGTATTAAAGAAAAAAGTCATGCTAAACCAGGTATTGAAAATCTTAAAAAAAGAAATGACGAGTTGGGACTTTTATCTAATTCTTTAGATGATATGACAAATGAGCTACAAAATAGAGTTACGCATGCAGAAAATTTTTCAACTGATTTGGTTCATGAAATTAGAAATCCATTAGCATCCTTAAAGAGCGCATCAGAAATTTTACAAGACACAAATGATAACGAACAAAGAAATAGATTATTAAGTATACTTAGTCATGACGTACAAAGAATAGAAAGATTAATTACCGATTATTCACAAATGTTAAAGGACGAAGTTGCTTTAAGTAAAGAAAAAATGAAAAAAATTAATGTTGAACCTATTATTCAATCTGTTGTTGATGATTATAATAATATTCATCAAGTGAAAAAAGGAATAAAAATTGAGTATAATAATGATGGAAAAGAGCAATATAATATAAATGGAATAGAAAATAGAATTGAGCAAATTATTGCAAATTTATTAGATAATTCAATATCATTTAGTAAAGACGGTGGTAATGTTTTTGTTGATGTTTCTGTTAATGGAAAAAATCAAATATCAATCAAAATTGCTGATGAAGGCCAAGGATTTAAAGAAAAAGACACATCAAAAATATTTAAAAGATTTTATAGTAATAGACCTGAAAAATTTGGAGAACATTCAGGTTTAGGTTTAAATATAGTAAAAAACTTGGTTGAACTCCACGATGGTGAAATTATAGCATCTAATCGTATTGATAAAGAAGGAGCAATGATGGAGATAAGATTTCCCAATGTTTAATCATCTCTTGATAAATAAATTCTTAGCTGTATAAAGCTTGCCATGGAAGATTATAAAGTAAAAGACATTGCTCAAGCTGAATTTGGCAGAAAAGAAATATCAATAGCTGAAAGTGAAATGCCTGGTTTAATGGCTTTAAGAGAAGAGTATTCTAAAGAAAAACCGTTAAAGGGTGCAAGAATTATAGGATGTCTACATATGACAATTCAAACAGCTGTACTAATTGAAACCTTAGTTGCATTAGGAGCTGAAGTTCGTTGGTCTTCTTGTAATATTTTTTCAACTCAAGATCATGCAGCTGCAGCAATTGCAAAGGCTGGGATCCCTGTTTATGCCTGGAAAGGTGAAACAGAAGAGGAATATTTATGGTGTATTAAACAAACTATAGTTGGAAAACCTGACTGGAAACCTAACATGTTATTAGATGACGGTGGTGATTTAACAGCAATCATGCATAACGAATATCAGGATTTAATGAAAGATATTAAGGGTGTTTCAGAAGAGACTACCACTGGAATTAAAGCACTAAATAAAATGGAAAAAGATAAATCACTTTTAGTACCAGCAATTAACGTGAATGACTCTGTCACAAAATCAAAATTTGATAATTTATATGGATGTAGAGAAAGCTTAGTAGACGGGATAAGAAGAGCTACTGATGTAATGATGTCTGGAAAAATTGCTATTGTTGCTGGTTTTGGAGACGTTGGAAAAGGAAGCGCTGCATCTTTAAGACAAAGTGGAGCTAGAGTTTTAGTTACAGAAGCAGATCCAATTTGTGCTCTCCAAGCTGCAATGGAAGGTTATGAAGTGGTGTTAATGGAGGAGGCTATAAGTAGAGCAGATATCGTTGTAACAGCAACAGGGAACAAAGACATTGTTACCGCAGATCATATGAGAGAAATGAAGGATAGAGCCATCTTATGTAATATTGGTCACTTTGATAATGAAATACAAGTTGAAGCTCTTAAAAATTATAAGTGGACTGAAGTAAAACCTCAAGTGCATGAAATAGAGCTGCCTAGTGGTAAAAGAATTATTCTTTTAGCTGAAGGAAGATTAGTTAATCTTGGTTGTGCAACTGGACACCCAAGTTTTGTAATGAGTGCGTCATTTACTAATCAAGTTATTGCTCAAATAGAACTTTGGCATAATCATAAAAATTATGAAAATAAAGTTTATGTACTTCCAAAACATTTAGATGAAAAAGTAGCAACTTTGCATTTAAAAAAAGTTGGCGCAAAATTAACAAAATTATCAAAAGAGCAAGCAGATTATATAAGTGTTGGAACAGAAGGTCCTTTCAAACCAGATGCCTATCGCTATTAAAGATAGCACAATCAATATTACTTCAGAGAAGTTAACTAAAGAATTAGCTAAAGAATTCACAAAATATCTTAAAGGTGGCGAGTTTATTTTTTTATATGGAGAGATGGGCGTTGGTAAAACAACTTTTGTTAAATATTTTATAAATGAGTATCAAAAAATAAATAAATTAACACAAACAGAAATTACAAGCCCTACTTTTAGTTTATTAAATGAGTATCAGGTGAAAGATATAAGAATAAAACATTATGATTTATTTAGAATTAATAAGAAAGAAGATATCAATAATTTAGATATTTTTGAGAAAGATAATAAACTAATAACACTTATCGAATGGCCAAAATTGATTGCTGATAGACAAAATATAAAATTTATAACTTTAACATTTAATTATTTAAATCAATTAAATGATAGGACTGTAGATATAAAAATTTAAATTAAAACTTATTTTGATGAAAAGCTTAGTAAAATTGAAAAAAATAAAAGGTGATGCGTCTTTTAGAGAATTTTATAGAAACAGAGAAAATAAATCTATTATTGTAGTATCCAAGAAAGAAAAGTTAAAAAATCTTTTAATTTACGATGCTATAAATAAAATTTTAATAAAAAATAAAATTTTAGCACCAATTCTATTAAGTGAAAATTACAATAATAATTATATAGAAATAAATGACTTTGGAGATCAAACTTTGTTTCAAATTTTAAAAAACAAAAAGAATAATAAATATGTAATTTTTAAAAAGATAATAAAAATTTTAAATAAATTACAATTAATAAAAGATAAAAAAGTTAAAAATTTTAAAAACAAATTATATAAACTTCAAGAATACAATAACAAAATTTTATTTGATGAGACTAAACTTTTTTGTGATTGGTATGCACCAAAGATATTGTCTAAATTCAAGAGTATTAAATTTAAAAAAAAATTTAAATTAGAGATAAAAAATTTAATATCAAAATTAAATTATAAAAATGTTACATTTGTTCATAGAGATTTTCATGTTTCAAATTTGATGTATCATAATAAAAAAATTGCAGTGATAGATAGTCAAGATGCACTAATTGGCAATAGAGGGTACGATTTGGCATCATTAATTGACGACGTAAGATTAAAAACACCCAATGAATTAAAAGAGAAAGTATTCAAGTTTTATGTCAAAACAAATCAAAAAATTGATTTAGAAAAATTTAAAAAAGATTTTGAAATATTATCTGTTTTAAGGAATTTAAAAATAATTGGTATATTTATGCGATTAGCTATTAGAGACAATAAAAAAAAATATCTTAAATTAATTCCCTATGCTTGGGAAATGATTAATCATAGAATTAAAGAGCAAAATGAATTTAACAATTTGATGTTGCTATTAAAAAATAATTTTCCAAAATTTATTAGGTAGAGTTGTGAGAATAAATACAGCTTTAATTTTGTGCGCAGGTTTTGGTAAGAGATTAAATCCGATTACTTTAAATACTCCTAAGCCCTTGTTGGAGATTAAAGATGTAACCATGCTGGAGAGATGCATTAATTTAATCGAAAAACTAGGTATTCAAAAAATTTTAATAAATACTTTTTATTTAAAGGATCAATTTTCAGTTTTTTTAAACAATAAAAATTTTAATCTAGATATCAAAATAATTGAGGATGGTGAACATATTTTAGATACAGGGGGAGGTATTCAAAATATGATTAAAGATACAAATGAAAAGGATTTTTTAATTTTTAATCCAGATACAATCTGGAGTAATGATTATAAAGAAGAGATTTTAAAAATGGAAAAAATGTATTTTTCTGAAAAATTAGAAAACATTCTTCTCTTAGCAAATAAAAAATTAAGTTTTGATAAAAAGTTTAAAGGAGATTTCAATTTAAAAAATAATTTAATTAACAAAGGAGTTGAAAAAAAATTTATTTACATTGGTTGTCAAATAATTAATAAAAAATTATTTATTAAAGAGAAAATAGAAAACTACTCAATTTCGGAAATTTGGAATAATTTATTAGATCAAAAAAAATTATTTGGTTATGAAAGCCAAAAAGACTTTTATCATTTAACTGATCTGGATATTTTTAAAAAACTAAAAGATCTTTAGCTCTATCTTGATCAAGATATTTGCACTTAGTAACTTTATTATTTTCAAATTCAATTAAAAGAGGGTTTCCTGTAGGAATTTCAAGTTTAGAGATTTCAGTATCATCTAAATTGAACAAATGTTTGCAAAGAGCTCTAATGGAGTTTCCATGAGCAGAAATAAGAATATTTTTACCTTTATTATTTTCTATATCGCTTTTATAAAATTCAATAACTCTTTCATAAGTATCTTTTAAAGACTCTGTATCTGGAATTTTATCTATAGGAATTTCTTTGTATGTTTCGATGTTTAAAGGATGAAAAGGGTTTGTTTTTTCTAATGGGTCTGGTCTTAAATCCCAAGATCTTCTAAATTGGTGGACTTTTTCTTCTCCTAGTTTTATCTTCATTTCATCTTTATTTAGGCCTGTGAGAGCACCATAATGTCTTTCATTTAACTGCCAGGCCTCTTTGACTACTTTATGATCATTTAATTCATCTTGGATTATTTTAAGTGTATTTTTTGCTCTTAATTGAAATGAACAATAATATAGATCAATATTTAATTGTTCTTTTTTAATTAACTCTCCTGATTTTTTTGCCTCCAATTTACCATTATCAGTCAAGTCTATATCTACCCAACCAGTAAATCTTTTTTCAAGATTCCATAAACTTTGACCATGTCTAACTAGAATTAATGTTTTCATCATGTTGTGTTTTAATTAAATTTAATGCATAAAAATTAAATGAATAAATTTAAAATAGTTTATAAGTTAATTTTTCATTTTTTAAATATATTAATCATTATATTGTCAATATATCCTGGGAGTCTTTTAGGATGTTATCTATATAATGACTGTAATTATGATCCTCAAATTACAAAAGATTTTATAGTATCAACAAATCATTTATATGCATTTAGTATTCTTACTTTATTCGGAATTTTAGCATATAACAAAAATTCAAATATTAAATTTCTATTTGTATACTTAATATTTATTTCAATAATTTTAGAACTTCTTCATATTGTTATTCCTGTTAGAGCTTTTCAGATAGCAGACTTATTTGGTAATTTTATTGGTGTTATATTGATAATATCCATATATTTTATAAAAAATGAGTTTTTTTAAATATAAAATTTTTTTATTAATAATTTTTTTTCTTTCAAGTTGTAACTCTGTACCCACAAATACTGCTAATAGTTGTTTAATTTTTGATGAAAGATACTTATGGTATAAACATGCTAAAAAAACTGAGCAAAAATGGGGAACACCAATTTATCTTCAACTTGCAATTATCAAAATGGAGTCAGGGTTTGATTGGTTAGCAAAGCCACCCAGACAAAAACTATTTAAAGTTGTGCCATACAAAAGACCATCAAGTTCTTTTGGCTACTCACAAGCAGTAAAGGGAACATGGAAACAATATAAAGATGAAACAGGTAATAAATTTGCAACAAGAACAAGATTTAAAGATAGTGTAGATTTTATTGGTTGGTACACAAATAAAACTGAAAAAATTTTAAAAGTTTCAAAAAAAGATGCTTTCAAGCAGTATATTGCTTATCATGAAGGGTGGGGTAACTATAAAAATTATAAAAATAATATAAAAGTAATTAATCTAGCCAAAAGAGTGGAGAAACAATCGAATATTTATCAGCAACAATTATCTGAATGTAAAAATTCTTTATCAACGTCAAAATATATTATTTTTTAATTTAGCTGTTTATTTAATTCAATATCAACTGCATCAATTCGCTTAGTATTTTTTGCAAGAGCCAAATACATTGTTGGAGTTACATATAAAGTAAAGAAGGTAGAAATAATCATTCCTCCTAAAATCGTAGAACCCACAGCTAACCGAGAGCCTTCACCAGCACCTGGGCCAATATTCCCAATAACTAATGGAAGCATTGCTATCATTGTACTAAGTGAGGTCATTATGATTGGTCGAATTCTTAGTTGGCAAGCTTTAATTATAGCATCCTGGATTTTAACACCGGTAGTTCTTATTTGATTTGTGTAGTCTACAATCAAAATACTATTCTTTGTAGATATACCAATGAGTATAATCAATGCGATTTGAGAGAAAATATTTACTGAACTATTTAAAAATAAAATAAAAACTAAGCCACCAAATACAGCTAATGGAACTGTTAAAATAATAATAAATGGATGTATAAAAGAGTTAAATGTTGCAGCCATAACTAAGTAAGCAGTTAATAAAGCAAGGGCAAAAATTAAGTATATTTCATTTGTTGTTTCTTTTAACTCTTCAGATTTTCCTTTCCATGTGATTTGATTTTGAGGGGCAACTCTATTCATGACTTCTTCGAGGTATTTTATTGCTTCAGTTAGAGTATAATCTTCTGCTAGCGCAGCAGAGATTGTAACAGCTCTTTGACGATTATATCTTGGAAGTGCTTCAGCAGTGCCTTTTTCTTTAAATTCAACTAAACTTGCAACAGATACAAGTTTACCAGTTGTTTCAGATCTAACAAAAATTTTTGATAACCCATCTTTATCTCTTCTGTCTGCTAAATATTGTTGTAAAATAATTGGGTATTCTCTTCCCTGTTTACTAAAAGTTGTTACTCTTTTTCCTCCATAAAGAGTTTCTAAAGTTCTCCCTATATTTTCTGTAGAAACTCCCAAATCATTTGCTCTATTTTTATTAGTGATTAATTTAACCTCGGGTTTATTTTTTGTATAATCACTTTCAATTCTAGACATATTTCTATTTTTTCTTAATTCTCTTAAGACACTATTTTGAATTTCCTCTAATTCTTCATAGCTAGATCCATATATAACCATTTGAACAGGCTTATTATAACTAGATACTCTTATTGATTGAGGAGAAATTGGAAATGCAAAAGTTTCAGGGACAGAAACCACTTGTCCTATAGCTTCTCTTAGTATTTGTTGACTACCTTTTTCTCTATTTTTCCACTCATCAAGTAATGCAATAATTATAAAACTGTTATAAGAAGTTGCAGATCTTCCAAAACCAGGAACTCTCATTATTAGTCTTGCATATGGACTGTCTTCTGCCTGTAATAATCTTAATATTCTACTTTCAATTATCTGCGCTTTTTCTTGGGTATATTCAAATGAACTTCCTTCATCAGTTGACCCAATAATTAAATAAGCACCCCTATCTTCAATTGGTATTAATTCTTTTTTGGAAAAACTAAACAAATAAGCAGAGGCAGCAATAATTAAAATTATAAATATTGAAATAGTTTTTTGTTTATTGATCCAATATTTAAGTGAATTTACATAAAATCCTGTAAAAGATTTAAATCCATTGTTAAATTTTTTTACAAAGAAATTGACTTTTTCTTTTTTGTTTAAAAATTTACTTCCTAGCATTGGAGATAATGTTAATGCGACAAAAGAAGATACAACAATTGAAAATGATAAGGCTATTGCTGTTTCTTTAAACAAAGTTCCTGATATTCCTTTAATAAAAATTAAAGGTAAAAATACTGCTATAAGAATTAAAGTCGTTGCAATAATTGCAAATGTAATTTGTTTAGAACCCTTGTAAGCAGCCACTAAAGGTGTTTCACCATTTTCAATTCTTGTATAGATCGCATCAGTCATGATCACAGAGTCATCAGTGATTATACCAATTGCTAGAATGAAACTTAGTAATACGAAAATATTAATTGATAGATCAAATATATATAACCCTAGAAATGATCCAATAAGACTAACTGGTAAAGCAACCGCAGGAACTATTACTGCTTTAAGGTTTCCTAAAAAAAGATAAATAATTAAAACTACTAATACAAATGCAATTAGTAAACTTTTATATACTTCTTCTATTGCAGCACCAATGTAGGTTGCTCTGTTAAATGCTATTTCTAACTTTAATCCATCAGGTAAGGATTTGTTAAGTTCTTTGATTTTAGTTTTTATTTGTTTAGAAAGTTCTACTGTTGATGCACCACTTTTAGCATAAATACCAATACCAACAGTTTTTAAATTTACTGCATTTTTTCTTTGTGCTTTAAATAAAGTTTTTTCTGAAACAGGTCCAAACTCTATATTAGCCACATCAGATAAAATGATAACTTTTTCTTTATTTTTCTTGAGTGGCAATTGTTTAATTGTATCAATATTAGAATAGGATTTATCAATGTTTAAAGTTAAGTCTTTGTTATTAGCTTCTAAGGTTCCAGCTGGAAGATTTATATTCTCATTTCTAAGAGCTCTTTCAACTTCTTGAATTGTAAGATTATTTGCAGCTAATTTTATTGGATCTATCCAAACTCTAACACTAAGCTCTCTTAATCCACCAACTAAAATTCGACCTACGTTTGGTACACTTGAGAATGCATCTATTAGATATCTTTCAGCATAATCTCCAAGATCTAAATCATTCCAAGTTGGAGATGATAAGCCTACCCACATTGTTGTTGTAAAACCTGCTGCTTGTTTTAAAATTTGCGGAGGGTTAGATTCACTAGGTAAATTATCCACAACTCTTGCAACTCTTTCCCTAATATCATTAGCAGCATCATCTAAATCAATGTCTGTGTTGAATTGAATATTAATTCTACTTCTTCCATTGAGAGAACTTGAGTCGATATTTTTGATACCCTCAGCTCCACCAATTACATCCTCTAATTTTTGAGTTATTTCTTCATCAATAATTTCAGCTGAAGCAGATTTATAATCAGTTTGAACTTGAACTACTGGGGGCTGTATACCATCTGGAAGTTCTCGTACTGGCAATTCTAAAAATACAAAAATACCAAAAATTATCAATATCAAAGACATTACCCAAGCTACAACCGGTCGTTTAATACTTACTTCAGTAATATACATTTACTTATTATTTCTCTTTTTCAGATTTTTTAAAAATATTTTTCAACCAATCAAATTTGCCTTTTTTTTCTTCAGCTTTTTTTGATTTATCTTTTTTACCCCAGCTAGAATTTCCTTGTTTTTTTTTAGCACCTTTCTCTATAGGTCTGATTGTTAAATTTGGTCTTACTTTTTTTGTTCCTTCTGCAACAATTTTATCTCCATTATTTAATCCATCTAATATTTCTACAAAGCCTAAGTATCGATCACCAATGGTTACTTTTGTTTTCATTACTTTATTTTTTTCATCAACTTTATAAATAAAAACATTTTCACCCTCGACAATTGTACTAGTGTCAGGAGCACTTAAACCATTTCTTACATCATATTTAATTGATATTTCTAAAAATGAGCCAGGCAATATTTCACCTGATGAATTGTCCATCTTAATTCTTGTTGCTAAAGCTCTTGTATCTTCACTTATCCTGCTAGCAAAAGAGTCTACTTCACCTTTATAAATCTTATTTTTATATCCAGAAAATTTAATATCAACTGGCAGACCAACCTTAATAAATGGTACAAAAATTTCAGGTATATCTACATCACAATATATTGAGCTAGTATCTTCAAGATTAATTAATATTGAAGATTTTGAAACCTCTATATCTTCTGAAAATTCTCTTTTTCCAATAACACCATCAAATTGAGCAATTACTTTTCGATTTTTAAGCTCAGCAATTACATCACCTTTTTTAACTTTTTGATTAAATTTTATAGGTTTTAATATTTCATATTTTTCAATTTTAAATGATTGTGTTTGAATTGGAGTTGCGGTCCCGTATGTACTAACAACATTTTCAAAAACTCTCTCTTGAGTAGTAGTTATTATTATTCCAGGAGGTGGTCTTTTACTAAATTTTTTTTTGAAATGATTACCTATCATTGTTCTTCCAATGATCACTGTTGCAATGATTAAAAAAAATATGATTACTATACTTGTTATTTTTGTAGATGTTTTCATAAGTTAATTTCTTCCGTATTCAGCCCAAGAGCCATCGTAAATTGTCGGCATATATTTAGCATTTATTAAAGAATAAGCTAGTGCCAATACACTTGCAGTCACTCCAGAACCACATGAAAATACTAGATTTTTATCATGCTCAAATTTAAAGGACTTAAATTTTTCCATTATTTTATCTTTACTAACGAAAGTATGGTCTTCGTTTACTAATTCAGAAAAGGGTAGGCAAAAAGAATTTTTTATTGAACCACTTCTAAGACCTTTCCTTGGTTCAGTAACTTTGCCTTCAAATCTTTCTCTACTTCTTGCATCAACAACATTAAATTTACCTGTATCAATATTTTCATCTATTTGTTTTTTATTTTTAACAAGTTTTTTATTTTCTTTACATTTATACTTAGATGTTTGAGTGATCACTTTTTTGTTATCTGTAGATTTATTTTCTTTTTTCCATTTTTTTAATCCACCGTCTAGAACATGAACTAGCTTAGGGTCATGTCCATAATAAATCAAATTGTACCAACATCTACAAGAACTAATAACATCAGAGTTATCGTAAACTACTATTCGATCATTATTTTCTATACCCATATTGCTCATTATTTTTTCCCAAGATTTAGTATCGGTAAGCATATGTGGTAAATCAGTATCTAATTTGGAATTTTTATCTAAATCAAAAAAAATAGCATTTGGAATATGTTCCTCTGTATATTCCTCAAAACCTTTTCTTTGAGTTTGAGGCATATGCCATGAGCAATCAATAATTTTTACTTTATCAATATTTTTTTCTAACCAACTTGTATCAACTAAAGACATTTTATCTTTTTTCTAAATATCTTTGATGATACTCTTCAGCTGGGCAATAATTTTTAACTAAAGAAGTTTTAGTTACTACTTTTCCTGATAATTTGATGTTTTCTTTTTCTATTATTTTTTCAGCAGTAATTTTTTGCTGATCATTTAAATAAAAAATTTCACTTCTATATTGGGTTCCAAAATCTGGTCCTTGTGAATTTAAAGTTGTTGGATCATGAATTTCAAAAAAATATTCAAGAATTTTCTCGTAAGATATTATTTTAGGATCAAAATCTAATTTTACTACTTCTGCATGATTTGTTGTGCCTGTGCATACTTCTTTGTAACTGGTTTCAGCATTATGACCTCCACAATAACCTACTTCTGTTTTTATAACTCCGTCAAGTTTACTAAACTTAATTTCTGGTCCCCAAAAACATCCTAATCCTAAAATTGCTATTTCCATTGATAATTAACTTAATTAATTTAAAGTTAATCATATGCTATCAAAAAATCAATTAGGCTTTTTTTACATGTTCATATCGGTATGTGCATTTTCACTTATGGATGTGATTGTTAAGTGGTCTGAGGATTATCCCGTTGGACAAGTATTATTTTTCAGAGGATTTTGTGGAATAATTCCTATTTTATTCCTTATTCCTAAAGATAGATATTTAGATTTTTACAAAACAACGAGACCATTTCTTCATTTTAAAAGATGTTTAGCAGGATTAATTGCTTTGGTTTCTATATTTGTAGCATTAAGAAATTTACCTTTGGCAACAGTTGTAAGTATATCTTTTGCAGCACCAATATTTATAACAATCTTTTCAATTTTTTTATTAAAAGAAAAAGTTGGTATTTATCGATGGTTAGCTGTCCTAGTTGGATTTGTTGGTATAATTTTCATAACTGAACCAGGTTTTAGCTCTTTGAATCTATATTATATTTATCCAATAATTTTTTGCTTAGGCTTATCTTATGTAGCTATCGCTATAAGAAAATTATCATCAACCGAGCCTGCTTGGTTAATTAGTTTTTTCTTTTCATTCTCGATAATGCTTCTAAGTTTTTTATCTTTTTATCAGGGATGGATCTTACCAAGTTTACTAGATTTATTTTTGTTATCAATGGTTGGTATATTAGGTGGTCTTGCAAATTTATGGTTATCACAATCTTACAAATACTCAGAAGTAAGTTTAGTTTCCCCTTTAAAATATCTTGGATTAGTCTTTGCTATAATATTTGGATATTTTATTTGGAACGAAATACCAACTTCTAAAACATTATTAGGTGCCTTATTAGTTATTTTTTCATCTATTATCATATTTAGGAGAGAAATGTATTTGAAAAAAAAATTATCTGTTTCACGACATGAGTAAACCCCCATTATATTGGAATAAAGCAAAAAAATATTTATCTAAAAAAGACAAAACCATGTCGTCTTTGATCAAAAAATATAAATCTCCTTCAGAGACAGTACTAACATCAAGAAAAGATATATTCTTCTCTCTATGTAAAAGTATAATTGGTCAACAAATTAGCGTTGCTGCTGCTAATTCAGTTTTTTTAAAATTTAAGAAAAAATGTAAAAATAAAATTAATGCAAAAACAGTTAATAAGTTATCTTCATCTCAGCTAAAAAGTTGCGGTTTAAGTAGGCAGAAAGTAAAAGGAATTAAAAGTTTAGCTAAAAAAGTATTGAACAAAGAATTTGATCCAAAACTTATTTCAAAATTGTCTGATGAGGAAGCGATTATTTATCTCTCTCAGTTAAGACAAATTGGAAGATGGTCAGCAGAAATGATCTTATTGTTTACTTATAATCGTCCTAATATTTGGCCAATTCAGGATATTGGCCTGTTAAGAGCTATTTCAAAAAATTTTAATAAAAAATACTTACCACCAGAAAGTTATATAAGATATTTAAACAAAAAGTTTTCACCTTACTGTTCTGTCGCCACTTGGTATTTATGGAGAAGTATAGATCCAGAACCTATTCAATATTAAATCTTTATTACCTTACATTCCCTCAAAGATTATGTGTTCTCTAGTAGCATTATTTTCCAAATGTTTTCTAGCTTCAACATACTCTTCTGAATTGTAACAATTTTTTGCAGCTTCTATATCTGGAAATTCTGCAAGAGCCACTCTGACCATTTCTCTACCATCTAAAGTTATATTATTTGCACTTCTTGCTAATATTCTTCCAGAATATTTTTCAACCGCTTCTTTTGCTTTAACGGCATATTTTTTAAGTCTTTCGTCATCTTTTATTTCAGTATAATTTGCAACCCAATAAGCTTTCATAATTCTCCTTTTTAAATTTTTTTAATTATGATACCAAATTTATGTGAGAAAATTATTTTTAAATTTCTTTGGTACATCGTTATTTTTGATATTTTTATCATTAACCCACGCTAATGCTGATGAATTATTTAATAAGGGAAAAGAAGTTTTTCTGGGAACTGGAAATTGTGCAGCATGTCATATGCTCTCAGATGCTGGATCGAATTCGATGGTTGGTCCAAATTTAAATGAAATCAGACCTGATATTCAAAGAATTATAATGGCAGTTAGAAACGGTATAGGAGTAATGCCTGCGATGGAAGGTATACTGACTGATGAGGAAATAGAGGCAGTTGCTCACTATACTTCTATAGCTGCGGAAAAATAATAACAATTTTAACTATAATTTTTTATCCAGTGATTAGCTATATCTACTCTTTTGCAGACCCAAATATCATTAAATTTTGTGATGTAATTTAAAAATTTTTTAAGGGACTGTATTCTACCAGGCCTTCCAATTAATCTACAGTGCAAGCCAACTGACATCATTTTTGGCGAAGTTTTTCCCTCCTCATAAAGAGCATCGAAACTATCTTTTAAATAATTATAAAATTGTTCACCTGAGTTAAATCCTTGATTGGTTGCAAATCTCATATCATTGTTATCAAGTGTGTAAGGAACCATTAGTTGTTTTTTATTACCTTTTTTAATCCAATAAGGAAGATCATCACTGTATGTATCACTACAGTATAAAAAATTACCATTATCAATCACTAAATCTAAAGTATTTGCACTACATCTACCAGTGTACCAACCAGCAGGTTGAGTTCCAAAAATCTTTTTTATAGATTTTACTGCAAGTTTCATGTCATTCTTTTCCTTTTTCTTTGATACATTTTGATAATCAATCCATCTCCACCCATGACAAGCAACTTCATACTTTGCTTTTTTGATAGCTGTACAAACTTCTTTATTTCTCTCTAAGGCCATACCAACTCCAAAAATAGTAAGTGGAATATTTTTTTTGTTAAAGAGGTCGTGAATTCTCCAAAATCCTCTTCTTGATCCATATTCATAAATTGACTCCATATTTAAGTGTCGACCTTTAATTGCTTTTGCTCCTATAATTTCTGATAAAAATACTTCTGAAGTTTTGTCACCGTGGAGAGTACAATTCTCTGCTCCTTCTTCATAATTTAGTACAAATTGTAAAGCTAACTTAGCATTACCAGGCCACCTTACCTTAACTTGTTTGGAACCATAACCCACCAAATCTCTTGGATATTTTTTTTTCATTTCTTTAAAATAATTTTATCTTTTTTAAATTTATAAATAACAAGATTGTTTCCTTTTCCTTTTCTATCAACAATTAGAAAATTCATATTTTTCATAGAAATCAACGGAAAGTGCCAAATACCAGCATTGTAATTAACCCCAGTTTGTTTTGGTACTAAAAAGGATTGGATTTTATTTACATCTGGTTTATCTCCTTTTGGGGCTACAAATACTAAAAATTTTGTATCTTCCATTGGTATAAAGGCTTGGCTTCCTAAAGGATGTTTTTCCATCATATCAATTTTCATAGGAAACTTTCTTTTTTTTGCTTTAAAAATACTAACAATTGCTTTCCCTTTGTTTTTAGATGCATCTAGGTTTATCAAATTATCAAATCTTTTTGCATACCCATCATTAATATTTATAGGATTTCTTTTTGACGTATCTATTAATTGACCAAATTTAGAAAAATTTTTTTTAGTAATTTTTTTTGCTTTTATTATTTTCATTTCACAAAATTTCCGAATGCCCTTATTCTTGAAATTCCACCATCTGGATAGATATTAATTCTAAGATAATTTTCTTTACTTCTCTTAATTAAAAATTTTTTAAAAATATGTTTCTTGTGAGCTGACAGTTTTGACTTATTTAAAATAAACTTCCAATTTTTTGAATTGTTGACAATTGATTTATTTGAAAGATCTTTTGAAATGCTTGTAGTTTGAATTGAAAAACTATCAGGATAGTTTCCTCTAAAATGATGGGTATCTATCTCTAGCTTTTTTATTAATCCTGGTTTTCCAAATTTTATTATAAGCCAATCAAAGTTTTTTCCTCTACTTCTTCTTGTTTCCCAACCATCTCCCATATTTTTTCCTTTACCAGGTGCTATGATATTTTCAGCTCTGCCGAAATGTTCATTATTACAACCAATAATTGAAGCGCCATTTAAAACAGATGTAAGGTTAATAGTTTTGTTTTTTAAAAAGTTTTTCTCCATTTCAATTTTTCCATAAAGCCTTAGTCTTGCAACTCCACCATCTGGAAAAATGTTTAGTCTTATATAATTAAAAACAGATTTGTTGTTTGATTTGAAGCTATGGTTTCGGCTTGGCCCAAGTTTTTTTTTGCTCAGTAAGGAAATCCATTTTGTCTTCTTATTAGGCTTTGTTTTACTTAAGCAACCCTCTAAAGAAGCATGTGTGGGTTGGTTTCCATTGAAGTGTGTCGTGTCAATGTCTATATCAAATATCTTCCCAGGTTTACCAAGTTTTAAAATTAAATAATCAAAACCTTTTGATCTTCTTCTCCTTGTTTCCCATCCATCCATCCATTTACCATGTTTGTCAAATAGTCCGTCTTTAAATACTGGAGTTTCGATGTTTAATATTCTATGAGCAGCTGCAAAAAAATCGTCAGTCTTAAATATAACTTTAGATCCAATTCTTGGGTCCGCTAAGTTAATCATTTTTGCACTTATAAATTTTTTCATTTTTTATTTATTTCATTCAAACGAAAGGTTGCGATTTTTTTTACTTGTTTTTTTGCTTCAAGGAATTCACTTTCTACATCACTTTGTATTCTTTGTCTAAAATTATTCAAAATTTCATTTTTATCTTTACCTTTTACGGCAATTATAAAAGGAAAATTAAACTTTTTTTTGTATTCTGAATTTAATTTTTTAAATTCTTCATATTCATCATTAGAACATTGGTTTAATTTTGCAGAGGCTTGTTCTGATATAGATTCAGAGGTCATTTTTTTTGCTACAGCAAGTTCAGGATGAGCATTTAAAATCTCTAAAATTTTATTCTTTTCGTAATTTTCATAAATATCAAGCATTTTAAACATAATATCTTCGAAGTTTTTAAATGGTTTTGACTCAAATGCTTCCATTGCAACTGACTCAGTTTTTTCAAAAACATTACCAAATAAAGACAAAAAATCAGACTTGTTAAGATCGTTAATGTTATCTATTGTTCTCATATAACTTTAAAATAATTTAAGTTTAAAATTAAATGATATTATAATTTTATGACAAAGCTCACAACTCATGTTTTAGATGTGTATTCTGGTAAACCTGGCAAAGGTATCCTAGTTGAGTTGTTTTATATTAATAATTCAGAACGAAAAAAATTAACGTCAACAAAACTCAATGACGATGGTAGAGCTAATTCACCATTAGCTGAGGGAGATATTTTTATTAAGGGTAAATATGAATTAGTTTTTCATATTGGTGATTATTTTAAAAATACATCTGCAGCTAGCGATGTTCCATTCCTGGATGATGTTATTATCAGATTTGGTATTTCAGATCCCTCACAGCATTATCATGTTCCTTTACTTGTTTCACCTTGGAGTTATTCTACTTATAGAGGTAGTTAAGTGATATCGAGCTCTGTTAAATTTTTATTAAATGATAAACTTATAGTAATCAATAATCCTGATCCAAATCAAACCATACTTAATTATATTAGAACCGAATTAAAAAAGACTGGAACCAAAGAAGGATGTTCAGAGGGTGGTTGTGGCGCGTGTACAATCGTTTTAGGTGAATTAGTCGATAATAAGATTATATATAAAGCAATTAATTCCTGTATTTCATTTGTTCCATCATTAAATGGTAAACAACTTTTAATTGTAGAAGATTTAGTTTCCAAAGATGGCAAACTTCACCCTGTGCAAGATGCGATGGTAAAATTTCATGGTTCCCAATGCGGTTTCTGTACACCAGGATTTGTTATGGCTTTATTTTCAATGTTTAAAAATAACAAAAATCTTAATAATGAATTAATAACAGACTCTATATCAGGTAATTTATGTCGTTGCACTGGATATAGACCTATAATAGATGCTGCAAAAAGTTTAGACAAGAAAAACAGGAATGATCAATTTAGTAAAAATAATAATAAAGTTATTCAATTATTAAAAAAAATTAAACCAAAAAATATTTACATTAAAAAAAATGATAAAATTTATTTTTCACCAAAGAATATTAAGGATTTAAAAAATATAATTAAAAAATACTCTAATTTTAGTTTCCTTGCAGGTGGAACAGACTTATCTTTAAAAGTTACAAAAGAAAGAAAAGAAATTCCTTTTATAATTGATTTAAAAGAAATAAAAGAATTAGACTTTATAAAAGTAAATAAAAATTACCTTGAGGTTGGCGCCTCTACACCTTTAATAAAATTTGAAAAAGAAATTAAAAAACATTATCCAGATTTTTATTTAGTTCTTAAAAGATATGGTTCTGTTCAAATTCGAAATGTAGGAACTATAGGTGGTAACATAGCAACAGCATCTCCGATAGGTGATACTTTACCAATTTTGTTATCTTTAAATGCAGAAATTTTAATTGAAAGCTTCAATCAAAGAAAAGTTATTCCTATAAATAATTTTTTCCTTGATTATAGAAAAACTAAATTAAAAAAGAATGAATTTATTCACTCAATAAAAATACCATTATTTAAGAAAAATATTTTTAAAGCATTTAAAATATCAAAAAGATTTGATGATGATATTTCATCTGTTTGTGGATCTTTTAATTTTGAAATTGATAAAAATAAAATTAAAGAGGTTTTTATTGCTTTTGGAGGTATGGCAGCTGTACCAAAAAGAGCTAAATCCTGTGAGAAAATTCTTAAGAATAAACCTCTTAATTTAAGTACTTTTAATCAAGCCAAAAATTATCTTGATAAAGACCTAAGTCCTATTGGGGATATGAGAGCAAGTAAAGAATATAGACTAGAGATAGCAAAAAATTTATTGATGAAATGTTTCGTAGAAATACATTCTAATAAGCTAACAAGAGTTAATTAAATGAGCAAAGAGAACTATATTAATGATGTAAGACCACATGATAGTGCTTATAAGCATGTTAGTGGATACGCTGAATACACTGACGACATTAATGAACCAAAAAATACAATTTATGGTGCTATTGGTTTAAGTAAAAAAGCTCATGCAATAATCAAAAAAATAGACTTAAGTGATGTAAAAAAAAGTGAAGGGGTGATATCAGTAGTCACTCAAAGTGATATCTCAGGAAGGAACGATGTAGGCCCTGTTTTTGATGGTGATCCAATATTTCCAGATAAAAAAGTTGAGTTTTTTGGTCAACCATTGTTTGCTGTAGCTGCCACAACTACTGAACTTGCAAGAAAAGCAGTACTAAAGGCAAAAATCACTTATAAAGATTTAAAACCAGTTATCACTATAAAAGATGCTTTAAATAAAAAACAATTTTTATTTAAGCCTAGAAAAATTAAAAAAGGAAACCCTTCTAAGAAAATAAAAAATTCAAAATATAATTTGAAAGGAAACTTTACAACCGGAAGTCAAGAACACTTTTATTTAGAGGGTCAGGCAGCGTTTGTTATACCTAAAGAAGATGATAATTTCTTAGTTTACAGTTCAACACAACATCCTTCTGAGACACAACAATTAATTGCAAAAATGTTTAATCAGAAAAGTAATTCTATAAATGTTGAAGTAAGAAGAATTGGAGGTGGATTTGGAGGGAAAGAGACAAATTTTATGACTGCATGTATTTGTGCGTTGTTGGCAAAAAAAACAAGTCAGCCTGTGAAATTAAGACTAGATAGAGATGATGATATAATTTTGACTGGTAAAAGGCATGAATTTTTATCTGAATACGAAGTTGGATTTAATGATGAAGGAATTATTGAAGGATTAAAAATTAACTTATCATCAAATTGTGGAATGTCGCCTGATTTATCAGCAGCAATAAATGAAAGAGCTCTTCTTCATATAGACAATGCGTATTACATATCAGATATCGAGGTAACAAATAATTTATGCAAAACAAATATTCCAACTTCAACTGCATTTAGAGGCTTTGGTGGAAATCAAGGAATGATGGCTATAGAAAATGTTATTGATAATATTTCAAGGTATTTAAAAATAGATCCTATTCAAGTTCGAAAGAAAAATTTTTATCAAAAAGATAAAAAAAATGTAACTCACTATGGAATGACTATTGAAGACAATGTGATTAATGAAATATTTAAAAATTTAGAAAATAAATCTAATTATAAGAAAAGATATTCAGATATAAAAAAGTTCAATGAAAAAAATAAATTTAAAAAGAAGGGTATAGCTATTACACCAGTAAAATTTGGGATTTCATTTACAACAATTCATTTAAATCAAGCTGGTGCTTTAGTGCATATTTATACAGATGGAAGTGTGTACTTGAACCATGGTGGTATAGAAATGGGTCAAGGGACTCACACAAAAATAGCACAACTAGTGGCTAATTCCTTGGGATTACCATATAATTTAGTACATATTTCATCAACAAATACAGCAAAGGTTCCAAATACTTCAGCTAGCGCTGCATCTTCAACCACAGACCTTAATGGTGCCGCAGCATTAAATGCAGTAGCAAAAATTAAATTAAATTTAGAAAAATTTATTAAAAAAAAATATAAAATTTACAACCAGGAAGCAACTTATAAGGATCAATATATAATATTTGGAAACAGACAATTTGAATTTAAAAGTATTATTAAAGAAGCATATTTAAATAGAATTTCTCTTTCATCCTCAGGTTTTTATTCGACGCCAAAAATAAACTTTGATAAAAAAAAATTTAGAGGAAGACCATTTTATTACTTTTGTTATGGTGCCGCTGTTTCAGAAGTAACTATTGATACATTGACTGGTGAAAATGTCGTAGAAAGAGTTGATATTTTACATGATGCAGGAAAACCAATAAATCCAGCACTTGAATTAGGTCAGATCGAAGGGGGTTTTGTTCAAGGGCAAGGTTGGTTAACAATTGAAGAACTAAATTGGAAATCAAATGGTCAGATTACAACTTTTTCTCCATCAACATATAAAATACCAGCCGTAAGTGATATTCCAAAAAAATTTAATGTAGAAATTTTTAAAGAGGGAATAAATAAAGAAAAAGTTGTTAATAAAGCAAAGACAACAGGTGAACCTCCTCTAATGTTAGCCATGAGCGTTTTTTATGCAATTAAAGATGCAGTTGCATCAGTTGGAAATTATCAACTTGCACCAGAACTTAATGCCCCAGCAACACCTGAAAGAATTTTAATGAGTATTAACAAAATTAAAAATAAAATAAAAAGTTAAAAATGGAAGATAAGAAAAAATTTATGGCAAAAGCCATTGAACTTTCAATAAAAAGTGCGAATACTATAGGTGGTCCATTTGGAAGTGTTATAGTTAAGGATCAAAAGATTATTGCAGAGGGCTCTAACAAAGTTACTTCTACAAATGATCCAACTGCTCATGGAGAAATAGTAGCAATTCGAGAAGCCTGTAAAAATTTAAATACTTTTGATCTTTCTGGATGTGAGATTTATACATCTTGTGAACCTTGCCCTATGTGTCTTTCAGCAATTTATTGGTCAAGATTAGATAAAATATATTATGCAAATACAAGAGACGATGCAAAAAAGATAGATTTTGATGACTCTTTTATTTATACAGAAATTCCAAAAAAAATTGATGATAGAAAAATTAAAATGGTGCAAATGCTTAGAGAAGAAGCTTTAAAAGCATTTGAAATCTGGGATAATAAGGTAGATAAAATAAAATACTGATGGAATTCTTACCTTATACAATAAAATGGTTAGAGGTTATTCTAAGATGGGGCCATGTAGTATTTGCAATATTATGGGTGGGTAACAGTTTTTTATTTAATTACTTAGACAATAATTTAAATAAAAACATAACAAGCGATGATGTCGATGGAGAAGGATATCTGATGCATTCTGGTTTTTTTTATAAACTTACAAGGTTAAAAACTTCACCACCTCAGGATTATTTAAATAGATTGGTAATTTTTAAATGGCAAAGTTACCTAACTTTTGTAACAGGAATGTTGCTCTTAGTTGTAATTTATTATTATAATGCTGGTGTATTAATGGTTGATAAACGTGTCCTGTTAATGCCTCCTAGTTACGCCATTATTATCTCACTTTTATCATTAATTATTTTTTGGTTTATATATGATCTATTGTGTAAATCGAAATTGATTGAAAATAATGTACTATTTATATCTACAGCAATCATTTTATTAGCAGCCGTTTCCTTTGGTTTAACAAAATTGTTTGGACCAAAATTTGCAATTTTAAGTGTAGGACTAATTATAGGAACCAATATGTTTGGTAATGTTTTCACGGTAATTATACCCAATCAAATGAACATAATCAGTAGTAGTGAAAGAGGTGAAAAATTTGATATGAGTTTATCTCTAGCAGCTAAACAAAGATCAATTCATAATAATTATTCCACTTTTTTAGTATTGTTTATAATGCTTTCTGGACACTCTAGTTTCTTAGTTTATCATCAATATAATTGGCTAATATTATGTGCATTAGCAGTTATCACTGGAGTAGCACGACATTATTTTAATTTAAGAGGAAGAAACATTCATAGGTTGTATATTTTAATATCTTCAATAATTGCACTTATCGTTCTTGCAGTTTTAGTTTTATTATTTAAATAAATAGATATTAAAAAATTATGACAGAAAAAATGATTGTTAGTTGGGACGAGTACAACAAGACTGTTGAAAAGCTAGCAATTCAAATTGATGAAAGTGGATATAAACCAACAATACTCATTGGCATAATGCGTGGAGCAGCTCCAATGATAGATGTATTAAGTAGAATATTTAAATTAAAATGTGCATATCTTGCAGTTGAGTCTTACAGTGGTAAAGGAGTGGAAGATGAGCAGGGTGATATTGTTTTTTCAAGGGAAATGAGTTCTATAGCACCTAATATGGGTGGTAAAATACTTTTATGTGATGATTTATCTGATACAGGAATAACTTTCAATAAAAGTATAGATTGGTTAAAAAAATATGAACCGATAAAAGATAAAATAGAAGATATTAAAACTGCCACGTTGTTTAAAAAAAAGAAATCAACATTTGAGCCAGATTTTTGTGCGAAAAAACTTACTGGTAATCCTTGGATCGTGCAGCCCTTCGAAATTTATGAGGAATTAAGAATTGATGAAATTAAAAAAAAACATCAAATATAAAAAAGGCCAGTTAAAAAACCGGCCTTTTAAATTTTTATAAGTTTAAAAGCTTACTTAGGTATATCTCCTTCGACACCTTTAACATAAGTCATCATACCTGCTAGCATACCATCATCTGCAGTTTTCCCTTCTGCAACCATTAAATTTCCTTTTTGGTCATAAATCGGTCCAGTGAAAGAATGAACTTTACCAGATGCTAAATCTGCTTGAAGTTTTTTAACTTTTGCTTGTAGGTCACCAGGTATTTGAGAATCTAAACCAGAGATTACTACCATGCCGTCTCCTATACCATGCCATGTATCTTTTTGATTCCATGTACCATTTGCAACAGCTTTTACTCTATCAACATAATATGGTCCCCAGTTATTCTCAACTGAAGTTAATACAGCCTTTGGTGCAAACTTATCCATATCACTCGCTTGTCCAAAAGCATATACTCCTGCTTTTTCAGCCATTTGAACAATAGCAGTACTATCTGTATGTTGAGCAATTACATCAGCACCTTGGTCAATTAAAGCTTTTGCTGCTTCTGCTTCTTTACCTGGATCGTACCAAGTGAAAGCCCAAACAATTTTAGTTTTAATATTTGGATTAACTTTTTGAGCTGCTAAAGTAAATGAATTGATGCCTCTTATTACTTCAGGTATTGGAAAAGATGCAACATATCCAATCACATTAGATTTAGTCATAGTTCCGGCAATTGTTCCCAAAATAGTTCTACCTTCATAGAATCTAGCTGCGTAAGTTGCAACATTTGGATGCTCTCTTTTATATCCAGTAGCATGTTCAAATTTTACATTTGGAAACTCTTTTGCAACTTTGTTAGTAGGGTTCATATATCCAAAGCTAGTTGTAAAGATAATGTCATGACCAGAATTAGCTAATTGTCTAAGAACCCTTTCAGCATCAGCACTTTCTGGAACACCTTCCACGTATGTTGTTTTAAATCCGGCAGCTTCAACAGCTTTTCTACCTACATCATGCTGATAAGTCCATCCATGGTCACCAGTCGGACCAATATAAACAAATGCTGCTTTTACATCTTTTGCAACTGCAGCTACAGTTAATGTAAATAATAAAACTAAAGAAGAGACGAAAGAACGAATTAAAAATTTATGCATAAATTTATTTCCCCTTTTGATTTTTTTAATTAATTAAGCTTAAATTAAATTATCTAAAAAAAAATGATTATTTTAAAATTAATTGTCTTTATGAAAAGATTTCCCCAAGGAACTAGGAGTACTTAGTCTTATTTTTCTACTATCACGAGAAATTACAACTAAAACTATTATTGTTACTATGTAAGGTAAGGCTGTTAAAAATTGAACAGGAATTCTTACTCCGATTGCTTGCATATGAAATTGAATAATGGTCAATCCACCAAAAATCATCGCACCGATTAAAATTTTGATAGGGTTCCACGTTGAGAAAACCACTAGAGCAAGTGCAATCCAGCCCCTACCACCTGTCATATTTTCAATCCACTGCGGAGTATAAATCATTGACAAATACGCCCCTGCAAGACCACACATTGCGCCTCCATAAAGTATACAAGCGTAACGTACAAACCTTACGTTTATTCCTTGATTAGAGGCAGACTCAGGCGAGTCTCCTACAGCTCTAACAATTAATCCAATTTTTGTTTTTTTTAAAAAGTAGCTAGTTATGAAGGGTAGGGCAAAAGCAAAATAAAAAACTATTGAATGACCAAATAATATTGGACTTAAAAGTGGTATTGTGTCTTTTAAACCTTCAAACAAAACAGGAAACTCTTTTCCAGGAATACCCACAAAGTTTTTTCCAATCATTGCAGAAATTCCTATTCCAAAAATAGTGAGAGCTAAACCAGTAGCGACATGATTTGTAATTAATGTTTGGGTAAGAAATGCAAAAATTGTTGAAATTAAAACTCCAGCTAACATTGCACCAAAAACTGCTATAATTAAACTTCCAGTAACCGTCATTAGTGCGAAGCCTGAAATAGCTCCTATGATCATCATTCCTTCAACGCCAAGGTTTAGAACCCCAGATCTTTCAGTAATTAATTCACCACAAGACGCCAAAATCAAAGGAACTGCAGAAGCCATTATAGATGCAATTATTAGTCCAACAAAATTTATATCTACTATCATTTTTTTGTACCTATAAATTTAAATTTGAAAAAGAGTAAATAGTCAGAAGCAAGAAGAAAAAATAAAATCATTCCTTGAAAAACCTGACCTGTATATTTTGGTATTTGCATAAAGATTTGTGCCGTTTCAGCACCCAGATAAGTTATTGCAACAACTAGAGATGCAAAAATTATTCCCACAGGATGTAAGCGACCTAAAAATGCAACAATAATCGCAGTAAATCCATAATCTGGGGATACTTCTCTATGAAGCTGTCCAATGGGTCCAGTTATTTCTCCTACACCTGCTAGACCTGCACAAGCTCCACTTATTAAAAAAACTAGAATAATCATTTTTTTACCTTTGTAGCCAGCATATTTTGCTGTCTTTAAACTAAAACCTGAAACTTTCATTTGGAAACCCAAATATGTTTTATAAAAAACAAACCAACTAATAACCACTGCAGCTAATGCTAAAAATATTCCTGCGTGAATTCTTAGTCCTTCAAATAATAAAGGAAGTCTTGCAGAGTCACTGAACTGTCTAGTTTCAGGAAAATTAAATCCTTCTGGATTACTCCAAGGACCGACAACAAGATAATCTAAAATTAATTTTGAAACATATACCAACATAAGACTTACTAATATCTCATTAGTATTGAAGTAAGTTTTTAATATTGCAGGTATTGATGCATATATCATACCACCGATTGCGCCAGCTAATATTACCATTGGTAGAATATAGAAACCTTCTTGATCATAAAATAATAATGCAACTCCTCCTGAAACTATAGCCCCAAAAGTTAATTGACCTTCTGCTCCAATATTCCAATTGTTACTTTTAAAACAAAAAGATAAACCAATTGCTATTAAACAAAGTGGTGTGGCTTTTAATAGTAATTCACTAAAACCATATTTATCTGCAATTGGAACTATGAAAAAAAATTTTAGAGCTTCAAATGGTTTAAAA
Organism: uncultured Pelagibacteraceae bacterium; assembly: GCA_902616165.1. Lineage (GTDB taxonomy): Bacteria > Pseudomonadota > Alphaproteobacteria > Pelagibacterales > Pelagibacteraceae > Pelagibacter. The sequence continues at coordinate 2,432 of CACMRS010000004.1, read as the reverse complement.
CCTAAAATATAAAATATTATACCTCCCGCTATTAATGTGAGAAAAATAGCTAGGACAGGTGTAAAGAAAAAAATAGCTTTTGAAGGTTGATCTCTTTTTACAATTTTAATCAATTTCCTCCTCCCATAAGTATCCCAAGTTTCTCAGAGGTAACATCCTCAGCATTCATTATTTTTGATAATTTTCCTCTATGGATTACTGAAATTTTGTCACTTAATTTTAACAACTCATCAGTGTCTGTTGATATTAATATTATTGATTTATTTTGTTCATTTATTTTAATTAATGTTTCATGAATATAATTTATAGCTCCAACGTCTAAACCCCATGTAGGATTAAAACAAATTAATAAATCTGGAGATGTTATTAATTCTCTTCCAATAATTAATTTTTGTAAATTTCCTCCAGATAAAAATTGGCTTTTTAAATCTATATTGTCAGTGTTTACATTAAATTCTGAAATAATTTTTTTTGAATGCTCTTTAATTTTGCTTTCATTTATTAATCCATTATTAAAAAAATTTGAGGATTTAAAATTGTTTAGAGCTACATTTTCAAAAATTGCCATTTGTGGAATAGCAGCTTGTTCAAGCCTATCTTCTGGAGAAAAAGCCATTAAATATTCTCTTCTTTCTTGAGGATTTAAATCCCCAATAAAATTTTTATTAAATTCTATGGAATTCTTATTTGATATAATTTCACCACTTAACACTTGAAATAATTCACTTTGGCCATTTCCTGAAATACCGGCGATTCCTAAACATTCCCCTCGATTTAGAGAAAAATTAATATCAACTAAGTTTGTTTCAAAAGGATCTTCACTTGTAAAATTAAGATTTGTTATTTTAATTAATTGTTCTGACGAAGTATTTTCCTTTTTTTTCTTAATTTTTTTTAAATCCTGACCTACCATTTTGTTAGCAAGAGACTCTATATTTTCATTATTGATTTGGCTTACAGAGACCAATTTTCCTCTTCTCATCACAGCAACTTCATCACAAAGTTGCATAACTTCCTTTAGTTTATGGGTTATATAAATTATTAAAATTCCTTCCTCTGAAAATTTTTTTAATGATAAGAATAATTCACTGGTTTCTTGCTCTGTTAATACCGATGTGGGTTCATCCATAATTAAAACTTTTGGGCTTCTTATTAGACATCTTATTATTTCTACTTTTTGTTTTTGACCTGCTGATAAATTGAGAACAGGAACATCAAGATCAACTGAAAAATTGTATTTTTTCATGATTGTATCTATTTTTTCTTTTAAATTTTCTCTTTGCTCATCTGAGTCTATTATTAAGTTTTCAAATACAGACAAAGTTTCAAAAAGATTAAAATGCTGGAATACCATTCCAATATCATTTTTTTTTGCATCTGATGGTGAATTAAGTTTTAGAATATTTTTATTTAAATAAATTTTACCTTCATCAGGAATGACTACACCCGAGAGAATTTTAACAAGTGTAGATTTTCCAGCACCATTTTCTCCAAGAAGAGCATAAATTTTACCACTATTAAACTCGAGTGAAACATCGTCGTTTGCAACACACCCAGGATATATTTTAGTTACATTTGAAATTTTAAGGTTTGTATTCATTAATTAATTTAATGGTATAGAATTTCCATCCTTATTTTTCTGATATTGACTCGATAAAATTAAATATCTTTTTTTAATTTCGTCTAATATGTTTAAAACTTTTTCTTTTTCTGAAGTAGGTAAATTGTCAATAAGTAAATTTATGTTTTGACTTTTCCAATATAAATTTTCTTTATTATATTTCCCGTCACTAATATTAAAAACTTCCTTTAGTATATTCAGGTCATGAGGGATATTAAAATCATCATTTGTTGCTGCGTATGGAAACAAATAATAAAAATTATCAAATCCAGAAAAAGTGATTGCACTTAAGCACATACTACAGGGTTCATGTGAACTTAAAAAAATGCAGTCTTTCTCATTGGGCCTTGTGTTTGCATCTAATTCATAAAATTTCTTTAGTGTATGCATCTCTCCATGCCACAACGGATTTTCTATTTCGTTATTTGTTTCAGCAATTACAACCGATAAATCATCCTTTTTAATTATTGCGGCCCCAAATATTTTACTACCTCTAGCAACACCCTTTTCAGTAAGAGGTAAGACTTTCTCTAAAAATATATTTAGTATTTTTTCTAAGGCTTTTTCATTCATATGCTTGAACCATCAAATAAAGAACACAATTGTTACTATAATTAAACTTAAAAGTAATAAGAAATAAATTATTTATACAACTTAAAAGTTAATAATTTATTAAAGCAAAAAATGTTAATTTGAACTTATGTTAAAATTTAAATCAGTAATAAGCCTATTAATTATCATAATTTTTTTTTCAGGGTGTCAAACTGTAAAGGAAAAAACAGATGCAATTGTTGAAAAAGAAAATGAAAAA
>CACMRS010000003.1 GCA_902616165.1 uncultured Pelagibacteraceae bacterium | reverse complement strand
AATTAAAAAAGATAAAAATAGTATTACTGGACAGTATCTTGCTAATAAAAAAACAATTGAAATTCCAAAAACAAGACGTTTAGCTAAAAATGGTAGATTTGTTGAAATCAATGGTGCATGTGGAAATAATTTAAATAATGTAAATCTTAAAATTCCAACTGGAACATTTACCTGTGTTACTGGTGTTTCTGGAAGTGGAAAATCTACCTTAATATTACAAACATTGTTTCATGCTTTAAATTTAACCTTAAATAATAAGGCAAGAAAAGTACCTAAATCATTTAAAGGTTATAAGGGCGTAGAATTAATTGATAAAATAATTGATATTGACCAATCTCCTATTGGAAGAACCCCTAGATCAAATCCAGCAACATATACAGGTGCCTTTGGCCCTATTAGAGATTGGTTTACAAGCCTGCCAGAGTCCAAAACTAGAGGATATAAACCAGGAAGATTTTCTTTCAATGTTAAAGGGGGTAGATGTGAGGCATGTGAAGGTGATGGTGTAATCACATATGAAATGCATTTTTTACCTGACGTTTATATACAATGTGATGAGTGTAAAGGAACAAGGTACAATAGAGAAACTTTGGAAATAAAATTTAAAGGTAAAAGTATTGCAGATGTTTTGGATATGTCAGTTGATGAAGGATGTGAGTATTTTGAAAATATATCTAATATAAAAACAAAATTATTAACATTAAAAAAAGTTGGACTTGGTTATATAAAAATTGGTCAGCAAGCAACTACACTATCAGGAGGTGAAGCACAACGAATTAAACTTGCAAAAGAACTTTCAAAAAGATCAACAGGAAGAACAATGTATATATTAGATGAACCAACTACAGGTTTACATCAACATGATATTAAAAAACTTTTAGAGATATTACACACATTTGTAAAACTTGGAAATACTGTAGTTGTGATAGAGCATAATTTAGATGTAATAAAAACTGCGGACTTCATTGTCGACATGGGTCCTGAAGGTGGTGTAAAAGGTGGAAATATTGTCGCCGAAGGAAAACCTGAAGAAGTATGCAAAGTAAAAGAGAGTTACACAGGTCAATTTTTAAAACCTCTTTTAGCTTAAATTTAAAAACTTAAAAATATTTAAAAATTAGTGTATAATAAACAGAATCATGAGTAATTTATTATCATCCCTTTCTAAAACAGTTCACGTATCTCTTGCGCTTGCAATAGCATTGTTTTTAGGATTGTTTTATTTAAATGATGGTATCGCCTTTGACACATTGTTCTGGAGTTGGTTGTTTAGATATATTCATGTAATCGTTGCTATTATGTGGATAGGATTACTGTGGTATTTCAATTTCGTTCAAATTCCAAATATGGGAAAAATTCCTGATGAACAAAAACCAGCTATTGGCAAGGTAATTGCACCAGCAGCGTTATTTTACTTTAGATGGGCCGCTGCATTTACAGTACTTTCAGGTTTAATTCTTGCTCTTCTTAATGGATATCTTCATGATGCAATGACTCTAAGCATTGGTTCAGGTGTTCCTAAACATACTGCAATAGGGATTGGAATGTGGCTTGGGATTATAATGGCATTTAACGTTTGGTTTGTAATTTGGCCAAATCAAAAAAGAGCTTTAGGAATAGTTGAGAGTGATACAGATACTAAAGCTAAGTCAGCTAAAACTGCCATGTTATTCTCAAGAACAAACACTTTATTATCATTACCAATGTTACTTACAATGGTAATAGCACAAAATTTATACTAAATTATTTTTTTATCGTCTTCTCTAAGAACAGTTTTTTGTGAAACTCTTAGTCTGACCAAAACAGTATTAGCTATATAAATAGATGAATAGGTTCCAAAAATAACACCCAGTATCATAGCAAGTGAAAATCCTTTGAGTATCTCACCACCAAAAAAATAAATTGCAAGCAGAGCTAGTAAAGTAGTTGCAGAAGTTATTATTGTTCTTGATAAAGTTTCATTAATTGAAATATTTGTTAATTCAAAAATTTTTATATCTGAGTATTTTCTTAAATTTTCCCGTACACGATCAAAAATAACTACTGTATCATTCATAGAATATCCAACTATTGTTAACACAGCTGCAATTATTGATAAGTTTATTTCTAAACTAAATAGTGAAAAAACTCCTAGTGTTACAATTACATCATGGAACAAAGCTAGAATAGCACCCAAACTAAATTGCCATTCAAATCTTATCCAAATATAAATCAACATTAATGCTAAGGACAAAGATATTGCAATTAAACCAGATTTTAATAATTCAGCACTTACCTTTGGTCCAACATTTTCTACCCTTCTAAAATCATAATTACTTCCAAAAGATTTATCTAAATTAGATTTAATTTCTTCAATAATATTCTTTTTATTATCTTTGTTTTCAAATTTAACTAAAAAATCTGTATCATTACCAAATTTCTTAACCGAAACATCTCCTAAATCCATTTGATTAAGTCTATCTCTTAATGAACCAACATTTATTTTTGAGTCTGAGGCTCTTAATTCAATTAAAGTCCCACCTTTAAAGTCTATACCAAAATTAAGTCCTTTGAATATCAATAATAATAATGAAACAACAATCAACGCTGAAGATAGTAAATTAAAATGATTATAATATTTATTAAAAGCAATCATTATATTAATTTTTCCTTATTTTTATTTCTTGATACATAAATGCTAGTGAATAATCTTGCTATAAAATAAACTGAAAATAGTGTTGTAAATATTCCAACTCCTAAGGTTACAGCAAAACCTTTGACTGGGCCTGAGCCCATGAAAAACAAAATAATTGCAGCTAATAATGTGGTAATATTAGCATCTAAAATAGCTGTTCTGGATTTTGTATAACCACCATCAAAAGCCAAAATATTATTAGTCTCATCTTTTAGTTCTTCTTTAATCCTCTCAAAAATTAAAACATTTGCATCAACTGCCATACCTACAGTTAGAATAATCCCTGCAATACCAGGCAATGTTAAAGTGGCTTCAAATAAAGTTAAAACACCTAAAAGAATAAACAAATTAACTATTAATGTTACATTGGTAATTAATCCAAAAATTTTATATTTTACGAACATAAAAATTATCACCAACATAAATCCTATCGCTAAAGCAATCATTCCTGCATTAATTGAATCTTGTCCAAGATCTGGGCCTACTGTTCTTTCTTCAATAATTTCTAATGGTGCTGGTAATGCTCCTGATCTTAATAATAAGGCTAAATCAGTGGCTGTTTGAAAAGTAAAGCCACCGCTTATCTGACCAGATCCACTGGCTATCGTGTCTCTAACTACAGGTGCACTAATAATTTTACCATCTAAAACAATTGCCAATTGCTTTCCAATACCAGTTGATGTTGCTTTACCAAATCTCTTGGCACCTACTCTATCTAATGTAAATGAAACAATGGTTTGGTTATTTTGAGTATCCATTTTTGGTTGAGCATCGAGTAAATTTTCACCACTTATTATAATTCTTTTGCTAACTTTCGCTTCTTCTAGACCATTTTCAAATTTTAACTTTTCAACACCAAAACGATCATTTTCGTCATTTGTTACAAATCGAAAAGTAAGGTTTGCAGTTTTACCAAGTAATGATTTAATTCTCATTGGATCATCTAATCCAGGAAGCTCTACTAATATTCGGTTATTTCCTCTTTTAAGTATGTTGGGCTCATTGGTTCCTACTTCGTCTACCCTTCTTCTAACTATTTCTATAGCTTGATCTTGTGAAGAAGTTTTAAGTTTAATTAAACCCTGTCTTGAAAATTTAACTTTAAAATTTAACCCTGTATCTTCAATTTCTAACTGATGTGATTTGAATCTTGGATAATAAGGGTTAAGATCGCTATTTTCATCCTGGAAAACCTCTAAGATAGATTGTTTATCATTATCTGTTACATTAAAAAAAATATTTTTATTTTCTATCTTTATATTACTGATTTTAATATTTTTTTCTTTGAAGTAATTTCTGATAGTTGTTGTTAGGTTTTGTAATTTTTGCTCAATTACAGGTTCATTGTCAATTTCAAGTAATAAATATGATCCACCCTGAAGATCTAATCCTAGATTAATTTTTTTATCAAAAAAGTTATCATCAAATTTAAAAAGATTTGATGAAGCAATTAAAATAAATAAAACTGAAAAAAGAGTTATAAATAAAATTCTTAACTTAGAGAAATAAAGCACTTAACTAAAAATAATTATTTTTTAACTTCTTGAGTATTTGTATTAACAAGACTTTGAATACCAGTTGATTTAACTATCTCAACCTTTACGTTTTCAGCAATTTCTACCTCAACTTTATCATTGTCTATAAGTCTTTCCACTGTACCTGTAATACCACCAGAAGTAACAACCTTGTCACCTCTCTTAAGACTTTCAACCATTGCTTTGTGCTCTTTAACTTTTTTTTGCTGTGGTCTGATTAAGAAAAAATAAAAAATAACAAATATTAAAATTAACGGTATAAATTGTCCTATTCCTGAGCCTTCCATAAATCTCCTTATAAATTATGTGAATATTTATACTATCTATGTAATTAAAACAACTTTATTTAGCCGAAATCAATTCCAAATTATTCATATACGGTCGCAGTACCTTAGGAACAATAATCGAACCATCTTTTTGCTGATAGTTTTCCAGTACAGAAATTAAAGTTCTACCTATAGCTAAACCACTTCCATTTAATGTTCCAACAAAAACAGTTTCCTTGTTTTTATTTTTATATCTTGATTTCATTCTTTGTGCCTGAAACGTTGAACAAGAAGAGCATGATGATATTTCACGATACTTGTTTTCTGATGGTAACCAAACTTCTATATCGTAGGTTTTTTCAGCACTAAAACCCATATCACCTGAACATAAAATTACTTTTCTATAAGGTAACTCTAACTTATCCAGAATATCTGTTGCACAGTTCGTCATTCGCTCTAATTCCTCAAGACAATTTTCTTTTTCAACAATACTAACCATCTCAACTTTATAAAATTGGTGTTGTCTAATCATTCCTTTGGTATCTTTTCCATAACTGCCTGCTTCTTTTCTAAAACAAGGGGTTGAAGCAACAAATCTCATAGGTAGATCTTTTTGGTCAACAAATTTATCCTTAACAATGTTGGTTAATATTACTTCAGCTGTTGGTATTAAAAATTTTCTATCAGACCCTTCATCAAATTTTATTTCAAATTGATCGTTTTCAAATTTTGGAAGCTGACCAGTTCCATACATTGTATTATCAGAAGCTATCAATGGAGGTGAGATTTCTTGATAATTATTTTGAACAATGTGAGTATCTAGCATAAAATTAGACAAAGCTCTTTCTAATAACGCTAGCTCTTTTTTAACAAAAACAAATCTTGATCCAGTTGTTTTTGTAGCGAGATCAAAATCAAGCATACCCAAATTTTCACCAAGTTCATAATGGGATTTGGGTTTAAAATTAAATTCAGGAATTTTTCCAGCTTTTAAAACTTCCACATTATCATTTTCATCTTTTCCATTTGGAACATCTTGATGAGGTATGTTTGGTATACTTGATAAAATATTTTCTAATTCAGTTTTAGTCTGTTTTTGTTGCTCAGAAATCTTTTCTAATTCTGTGGAAATTTCTTTAGACTTTTTGAATAAACTTTCATCTTTTGATTTTGAAATATCTTTTTTTTCTTTTTCTAGATTTTCTTTTTTTTGAATTAAATCTCTATTTAAATCATCAAGTTTTTTTAAATTAGCAAAATCAATTTTAACTGAACGTTTTTCAAGATCTTTTTCAAATTTCGAAAAATCTTTTCTTATTTCTTTTAAATTATGCATCAGTCTTTTCTAAATTTTTGTTTTCTATAAATTTTACTGAAAATATTGATAATTCATATAAGATTAATAATGGAATTGCTAAACCTATTTGAGTAATTGGATCTGGAGGCGTTAATAATGCAGCAGCTGCAAATATGATTATAACAACATACTTTCTTCTTTCTTTTAAAAATTGACTATCAACAACACCAATTCTTGCTAATAAACTTAAGACTATAGGTAATTGGAAACTAATTCCAAAAGCAAAAATTAATTTCATAACTAGAGATAAATATTCGTTTACTTTTGCTTCTAACTGAATTGGTAAATTTGTTGACATCCCTGTACTTTCAAATGATAAAAAGAATTTAATAGCTAGAGGCATTATCAAATAATAAACAAGCATACCTCCTAAAAAGAAAAGGATGGGTGTTAATACAAGATATGGGAGTATAGCAACTTTTTCGTGTTTATATAAACCTGGTGCAATAAATTTCCATATTTGCATTAGAATAAATGGACAGGTTACAAAAAAAGCAGTGAAAAATGATACCTTAATATATGTTAAAAAGGTTTCTTGTAGTGCTGTAAAAATAAGTCTTCTTTCAGATCCATCATCTTTTACAGCTTGAGCAAATGGATCAACTAAAAAACCGTAAATATGTTCTGCAAAAATATAACAAATAACAAAAAAGATTATTAGAAATATAAAACTATGTATTAATCTTTTTCTTAGTTCTGTTAGATGGCTAACAAATCCACCTTCATTTTCTTCATTGCTCATCTTTTTTAGTTTCTTTTTTTATTTCATTATCAATTTTTTCTTCATCAATTTCTAAATTAGAAACTTCATTTTGAATGTTACTTACATATCTTTTAGCTGTTCCTATCCACGAACCAGCTTTCTTTAACATGATCGGAAAATCTTTTGGGCCAAGGACAACTATTGCAATACCAACAACAATTAAAATCTCAAACCAACCAATAGTAGGCATGTGATTTAATCTTTGTTTTCTGAGTCTTTATTTTCGTCGGAAATATTTTTTGGCTCTGTATCTTCAGTAACGTCTGAAGCCATTCCTTTTTTGAAACTTTTAATTCCCTTAGCTACATCACCCATTAGACTAGAAATTTTACCTCGTCCAAATAATAAGACTACTAATATAACTACGATTGCTATTTGCCAAATTCCTATGCTCATAAAAAACTTATAACCTTTTTATGATTAATTTAAAAGTTACTTTTTTGTTAATCTTTCTCGTCTGTATCAAGAGTACTGTTTAGCATCTCATCGATATTGGAATAAATATCTTCTTTTTTTTCTTCTTGTTTTTCTTTGTAGAATTTACCAGTTCCAAAAATTGCATTATCGACACTAGAGCTGTCAATTAATCCAGCAGCACCTAATTCATCAATTGTAGGTAAATCAGATAATTTTTGGAGATTGAAATGACTTAAAAATTCATCGGTAGTAACATACTGGATTGGTCTACCTGGTACATCTTTACGACCACCAGGCTTCACCCAATTGAGCTCCATCAATATTTCAAGAGTATTTGTACCAAAGGCAACACCTCTTATTTCTTCAATCTCTGCTCTAGTAACAGGCTGATGATATACAATTATAGCCAAAGTCTCCACCGCAGCTCTAGAAAGTTTTTTTTCAACCGTTCTTTCTTGTGACATGATGTTTGACAAGTTAGGAGAAGTTCTAAAAGACCACTTTTCTTTTATACAAACCAAATTAATTCCACGTTTAGAGTATTCTTGCTGCAATTTTTCTAATGATTTTGAGACGCTACCTTTTTTAGTAACTTTACTTTCAATTGTATCAACATCTAATGGTTCAGCAGCAGCAAAAATAACTGCTTCAATTTCTTTTTCTAAATCAGATAACTTAGATGGAAATTTAACAATATTATCTTTTGGAATTTTTTGTTTTTTAATCATTATTTTCCTTAACATAAATATCATCAAACAACTTATCCTGTTTCATGGTCAGATTTCCCTCTTTAACCAATTCTAAAGAACCAGCAAATATTCCTGCTTTACCAGTACGTTTATATTTTGAGTTACTTTTAAAATTTTTAGGAATTAAATCATCTAATTTTTTCCACTCGATTAATTTACCAAAAAACTCTCTTATTGTTTTAATTCCATCTTCAGCAGTAAATACTGGTAATTTGGGAATATTCATTTTTTGAAAGTCTTTAGTCATAATAATTGTTGAATATGACTTAAGAAGCTCAAATAAACTTAAATTATACTCAGTACTATAAATAGATCTTATATTTCCCTTCATTCCTCTTGATCTAATTTCTCTTCCTAATCTTTTTCTTTTTAACATTTGTTCAGAAAGCAATCTTATTAATTCTAATTTTTTAAGTTGTAATTTTAATTTTTCAGCAACTTCTTGAACTTTAAATTCTTCTTCTGGAGTTCCTGGAAGTAATAATTTGGATTTCAAATATGCTAACCATGTTGCCATCAATAAATACTCAGAAGCAATTTCTAAATTTAAATCTTTTTCTTTTGTAATGTAATCGTGAAACTGATCTGCTAATTTTGTAATTGATATCTCTTCAAGATCTACCTTTTGAGCTTTTGCTAAATCTAAAAGTACATCTAAAGGACCATTATAGTTGTTTATATCAACATTAAATAATGCAGAATCGGAAATAGTCATGCTGAGATATTAACTTAAAATTTTATAAAATAGTGATGTTTTTTTTATAATAAAATTACTAACCTTAGGTGAATTATCACCAACTACCTTCATTTCAGACAATTTACCATTACAATGAAGAGCAAGATTACAACCTGCGCTAAATGTTTTAATCGTATTAGTTTTTAAATCATCTTTTAAACTTTTCATTGATAAATCATCAGAAATTAAAATGTTTTTAAAACCAATTTTATTTCTAATTAAATTTATAATTTTTTTAGAATGTGTAGCTGTATTTAACTTATCAATACTTCGATATATTACATGCGCTGTCATTGCAAAATAAATTTGTTTTTTCTTAAAAGGAAAAAAATCATTTTTATTCAAATAATTTAATTTTTTTGTAACCATTGGAGTAAATTTATGACTATCTACCTTAGCTAATCCATGTCCTGGTATGTGTTTCATTACAGTACCAATGGAATTTTGATGAAAATAATTAATACAAATATCTCCAATTTTAGAGATATTTTTTTTATTTTTTGAAAAAGACCTATCACCAATAATGTTGCTAGCTCCTTTAACTCGAAGATCTAAAACAGGAACAGTATTTATATTAACGCCGATTGATTTAAGCAAATATGAAGTTTTATCGATAAATAATTTGTAAATAATATTAAATTTTTTCTTATCTTTTTTAAATAAATTACCAAAATATTCAGAAGTCAAATTATTAAATGAGATAATTTTACTTAATCGATTTACTCTTCCACCTTCTTGATCAATTAATATTGGGTATTTCTTGTCTTTAAATATCTTTTTTATTTTATCAGTTAATTTTTTAGTTTGTTCAATTGAACTTATGTTTCTTGAAAATAAAATAACACCCCAGGGTTTATATTTCTTTAAAAAGGTTATTTCTTTGTTTGATAATGTTGACGATTTTAAACCAACAATAAAAGCTCTTCTATTCTTAATCATTCTCTAAAAGTTTCCAAAAATTAAACTTTTTTTTCTTTTTTTTGTTTGTTTGCTTAACGTATTCTATTACATTTTGTGTGTCGTTTTCCAAAACAGGTAGATTTTTTGAATATAATTTAATTTTTTCATCATTATTTTTATAAGATCTGTATGATTTCTTCTTATTTTCATCTGAAAAATAATATCTACCAGTTAAAAAAATAAATAAAGCAATTACAAGAATAAAGATTAAATACTTAATTTCTTTTAACATTACATTTTATCTGGTGTATCTACACCAACTATATTCATCCCAGATTTTACAACGTTAGATATTGCTTTTAAAAAAATTAATTTATCTGGTGAAACTGTTTTTTGATCATTAATAAATCTTTTTTCTGGGTTTTGTTTACCAAGATTCCAATAAGAGTGAAATTCTGAAGCAAGATCATATAAATAAACAGGTATTCTATGTGGTTCTAATTTTGAACTAGCTGCATCGATACATTTTGGCCATTCTGAAATCTTTTTTAAAATTTTGATCTCATCATTTGAGTATTCAAAACTAAAATCATCTAATTTAATATTTGAATTTAAATCTTTGCCAATATGTCTAAAGACAGATGAAATTCTAGCATAACAATATTGAACGTAATACAATGGATTATCTTTTGATTTTTCTTTAACAGCATCAAAATCAAAATCTAATTCAACATCACTACTTCTGTTAAGCATAATAAATCTAGTTGCATCTTTTCCTACTTCTTTAATTAAATCATCAACTGTTATATAATCACCTTTTCTTTTAGACATTTTAAATGGTTTGTTATCTTTAATGAGTTTAACAAGCTGACTAATTTTGCAGATCAATTTATCTTTTTTTCCCGACAAAGCCTCAACCGAAGATGAAATTCTTTTTATATAACCAGCATGGTCTGCACCAATAGCTTTATTCAATAGCTGAGCAACTACACTACTATCCACTCCTCCTGATAATGCACAAATAACTTTGTTATTTTCAACTTTTGTTCTAACATCTTTAATAAGCTGATTTTTTTGATCCTTAGAGGACCAATTTTTTTTAATTTTACAAATTAAAAATATAAAATTACTTATTAATTTTTTTCCATTCTGAGTATGGGTTACTTCAGGATGGAATTGCACTCCATAATATTTTTTAATTTTATTTTCAACAATTGCAAATTTTGAATTAGTGCTTGATGCAACAACTTTAAAATTCTTAGGAAGTTTTGAAACTTGGTCAGCATGGCTCATCCAAACTTGTTTGGATTTTTTATTTCCAAAAAAATTAGTTGTCAAAAGACTATTATTTTTTTTATAAACATTAGCTAGGCCAAATTCTCTATGTTTAGATTGTTTTACTCTTCCACCATTAAGTTTTGATAAAATTTGATGCCCAAAACATATTCCAAGAACTGGTAGACCAAGTTGTAGAATTTTTTTATCAAATGAGTACTTGTTTATTTGATAAACGTTTAATGGACCACCAGATAATACCATTCCTTTAATACTGTTATTTATGTCTTTTAATTTTATTTTCTTGTGACTAACTATTTCTGAAAACACACCTAATTCTCTTACTCTTCTTGCAATTAATTGAGTAAATTGTGAACCAAAATCTATTATTAAGATTTTCTTTAGATTTTGATCAAGACTCATTATTTTCAGGTTCAATATTTTTTAATGACTCTTGAATATCTTTGTTTTCATCACATAAATTTTTACAAACTTTCACAAACTTTTCTGAAAGATCTTTAACTTTTTCATAATTAGATTTTTCTAAAGCAATTTTCATTAACATTAATAAAGCTTCCTCGTTGTCAGGCTCGATTAAAAGTGTTGTTTCCAAATTGTATTTTTCTTTTCTTTGATTTTCTTCTTGGTTATAAATTTTAGCTAAATATAAATATGATTTTGCATCTTTTGGATTAAAAACTATATTTCTCTCAAATAAAAAACGTGCATCTTCATATTTTTCTTTTTTAAACAATTCTAAAGCTTCATTAAAAAAATTTTCTTTACTATAAGATGCGCTATTAAAAGAAACTGTTAAAAGTATTAATCCTATTAATTTGATAAATTTGCTCATTAATATTTACTATCTTTTTTTACCACATCTACATTATGAACCATACTTTCGTAAAATCCAGCTTTTGTAATTTTCACAAATTGTGGTTTATTTCTTAATTTAATGATTGTTTTTGATCCAAGATAACCCATGGAAGATTTTAATCCACCAATTAATTTATAAATAATACTCCCCACATCTCCTTTATATTTTACAAAACCTTCAACACCCTCAGGTACATATTTTGAAGAGTCTTTTTGTTTTTTTTGAAAGTATCTATCAGCTGACCCTTTATTCATAGCTCCAACAGACCCCATTCCTCTAAAACTTTTGAAAAGCTGTCCATTTTTTTTAATTAATTTCCCTGGGGTTTCATTTGTGCCTGCAAATAACGATCCGATCATTACAGCATCAGCTCCTGCAGCAAAAGCTTTTGCTAAATCACCAGAATATTTTATTCCACCATCTGAAATTATTTTTACATTTTTATTCTTTAAACCACTTCTTACATTCAAAATTGCACTTAATTGAGGAACTCCTATCCCAGCAACTAATCTAGTTGTACAAATAGAACCTGGTCCTATACCAATTTTGATTATATCTACCCCTAAATTTATTAAGAATTTTGCAGCTTCAGGTGTAGCAATATTTCCAGCGCATAAAGCAATTTTTTTAGTCTTTATTCTTTTTATATATTTGATTATTTCAGCAACTTTCTTTGTATGACCGTGTGCTGTGTCTACTACGATTAAATCTACACCTTCTTTAATTATTTCTTTGGCTCTAATAAATTCACTTGGTGCTGCACCTATAGCTGCTCCAACAATTAGTTTTTGTTTTTTTACTTTTTTTATCTCTAATAATTGTTTTTTTATGTCAAGGTTTCTATGAATTACCCCAATGCCTCCTGCTTTTGCTATAGCTATTGCCATTCTGCTCTCTGTAACTGTATCCATTGCAGAGGATAAAAGTGGAATTTTAAGATGTAAATTCTTTGTTAAAGACACACTTGTGTCTGCATCAGAAGGTAATATTTCTGAATACTTTGGAGCTAAAGTAACGTCATCAAAGGTAAGTGCTTCTTTTATGGGAACCATAATCTTTTATATACGATTCCTTTTAAATTAAAAGTCTCTATCGAATTTTTCTACAAATTATAAAACTTTCTTTTGAATCTTTTCTACTAGATTTTGGTTTAAAAACCTTAACTTCTTTAAAATATTTTTTTCCCTCTGCGACGATTTCGTTAAATGTACCACCCATAAATATTTTGGAAATAAAATATCCATTGTCTTTCATTAAGTCTTTAGCAAAAAACATCGCCTCTTTACATAGTTCTCCAGTTTGTATGGAGTCTATATTTTTAATACCTGTTGTGTCTACAGCCATATCTGACATCACCACGTCGACTTTACCATTTATATTTTTTTTAATTTCTTCTTGAGTTTTTTCTTCTGTAAAATCTCCTTGAATTTGAACACTGTTGCCTATGGGCTCCATTTTTTTTAAATCAACAGATATCAATTTGCCACTTTTAGCTGCTTTAAGAGCATATTGCGACCAGCTTCCTGGTGCAGCCCCAATATCAATTACTGATAGTCCACCTTTAAAAATTTTAAATTTTTCATCAATTTCAATTAATTTATAAGCTGATCTAGCTCTGTAACCATCTACCCTAGATTGTCTAACATAAATGTCTCTTCTTTGTCTATTTACCCAGTTTTTTGAAATTTTATTTTTTTTCAATTAATTATTAAACCTAAGTTTCATTTCAACTAAACTTCCATCGGTAGCTCTTATTTTTGAAATAAAATTTTTATCATTTCTGATGAGATCGTTATTTTTTCCTGCAAAATGTACGATGCCTATTTGATGATTTGGAAGATAAGGTTCAACTAATGTATTTTTTTCTTTGTCAAATTTTAATGCCTCTATTAATGTCCAATTACAATAAGCTGGTAATATCTCGACATTTAATCCGTCATGATAAATTGTAATATTCATTGCTATTTGTTCTGAGCCCCAAATTTTCCCAGATTTTAATGCTGCTCTTAAATTTTTTTGCCAAACTTCCCAATGTGATGCATTTGCTTCTAAAGCAAATACTCCAATATTTAGATGAGGTTTTAAAGCAACTTCTCTTGCTATTTTTTCTGAGAAACCTGAGGATTTTGCATGTTTATAATTCTGCGACTTAACTCTGGCAAAACTTCCAAAAACCCATTCAGCTCTTAAAACTCTCCCGTAAGCTCTATCTGCTGAGGTGGCAATAGATAGTTTATTATTTTGACATCCTTTAAAGTATAGCTCAATTGCACTCCATGAATTAACCCATGCATCTGCATCTATCCATAAATATTTCTTATAACCAGTAAAATATTTTGGTAAAAAGGCTCTTGAAACTTGACTTTTAAGCCATTCTTTTCCTTTAACTTTAAATTCAGGTACCTCTATATCCCAATCGGCAAGTTTTATTTCGTCAACTTTTTGTGAAAGTTGTTTTTTTTGTTCATCTGATAAACCAGCATCTAAAATACAGATTGCAGTATTGTCACTTTCTTTAAAACGTTTGATAGAATCAACTAATTCATTTAATAACTCATAATAATTAGAGTCTGCTAAAGATATAATGACATTTTCTTTCATTAGAGAATATCTTCAAGATCGTCTTCAACATCTTTAAAGTTTTGATCTTCGTTTTGTTTTTTCAACTTTTGATAATGAAAAAAACTTATTGGAAGCATACCCAAATATATAATTGCACTAATAGATATAACGTTAAATGGGTATATAAGAAGTAATCCAAAAAATAAGACTATGCCAAACAATAGGAAAATAGTTACTTTTCTTTGAATTACAATTTTTTTAAATGAATAGCTTGGAAATTTACTGATCAGTAATAAAGATGTTGCAATAAAGAAAACTGGAACAACAATATTATAATTTATTTTTATAAAATCAAAGCTAGTAAGACTAAAAATTAATGGGGTAAGCACTAAGATACCTCCTGCTGGAGATGGAACGCCTTCAAAAAAATTATCCCTCCAAGAAGGTGCTTGACCTGTATTTACGTTAAAACGAGCTAAACGTAATGCAACACAAATCACATATATTAAACATAACAACCATCCAAATCTTCCTAGCGTATTTAGTTTCCAGAAATACATAATAAATGCTGGAGCTACTCCAAAACTTATCATATCTGTAAGAGAGTCTAGCTCTTTACCAACTTTTGATGTACCTTTGATTAATCTTGCTATTCTTCCATCTAATCCATCAATGAGAGCAGCAAACATAATTGCTATAATTGCAAATTCAAATTTTCCATCCAATGCAAACCTAATTGATGATAAACCTATACAAACCCCAATTAGAGTTAGCATGTTAGGTAAAATCACTCTTGCATTAGTTTTTTTATCAGTAACAATTTTTAAATTGTTTTTTGGCTGTTCCATAAAATTAATTTTTAGCCAGCAGTGTTTCTCCTGAAATTGCTGTTTGTCCAACTTTAACTAGAGGTTCATAATTTTCATAATAAACATCTGCTCTACTACCAAATCTAATCATCCCAATTCTATCACCTTGATTTAATTCTTGATTTTTGGTTGTTTCACAAACTATTCTTCTTGCAACTAATCCAGCAATTTGAACAACTACAATATCATTTCCATGCTTATCTTTAATTTTATAATAATTTCTCTCATTGTCTTCACTCGCTTTATCTAAAGAAGCATTTAAAAATTTTCCTGGTTTATATAAAATATCTTTAATAATACCTGAGCACGGTGTTCTATTTACATGACAGTCAAAGACATTCATAAAAATACTTATTTTTTTAAATTTTTTATTTTCTAGTCCAAGCTCTTTAGGACCATTTACTTCTTCAACTTTAATTACTTCTCCATCAGCAGGACTTACAAGATAACTATCATCTCCTATAATTGTTCTATCTGGATCTCTAAAAAAATAATAAACCCAGACAGTTAGTAAAATTCCTATTAATCCTAAAAAATTATTAATAATTAAAAAAATGATAGTTATGAATACAGCTATAACTATAAACTTGTATCCTTCAGTGTGAATCTTTGGAAATATCTTACTAAACATATTCTTCCATTTGCTAATTTTGGATTAATATGTATATAAAATGGTCAAATTCAATTAATAAGATAATTTTTATTTAATGAGCAAAATCGAGGTAAAAAACCCAGTTGTAGAGCTGGATGGCGATGAAATGACTCGTATTATATGGGAGTTCATCAAAAATAAATTAATCCTCCCGTATCTAGATCTTGGTATCGAATATTACGATTTAGGCATGAAAAGCAGAGACAATACTGATGATCAGATTACCATCGACTCTGCGAATGCAATCAAAAAAATTGGTGTTGGAATAAAGTGTGCAACAATTACTCCTGATGAAGCAAGAGTAGAAGAATTTGATTTAAAAAAAATGTGGAGATCTCCAAACGGAACCATAAGAAATATAATTGGTGGAACAGTATTTAGAGAACCAATTATTTGTAAAAATATTCCAAAACTTGTTCCCTCTTGGACTGATCCAGTGATTATTGGAAGACATGCATTTGGTGACCAATATAGAGCAACAGATTTTAAAGTTCCTGGAAAAGGAAAAATGGAAGTGAAGTGGACATCAGAAGATGGAAAAGATGAAATTAAATATGAAGTATTTAATTTTACAGGTCCTGGTGTGGCTTTATCAATGTACAATTTAGATAAGTCTATTGAAGACTTTGCAAGATCTTGTTTCAGTTATGGGTTGATTAAAAAATGGCCTGTTTATATGTCTACAAAAAATACAATCCTAAAGCAATACGATGGAAGATTTAAAGATATTTTCCAAGAAATTTTTGACAAAGAATACAAGAGTGAATTTGAAAAAAATAATTTGACTTACGAACACAGGTTAATTGATGACATGGTTGCATGTGCAATGAAGTGGAGTGGAAAATATATTTGGGCATGTAAAAATTATGATGGAGATGTGCAATCAGATACTATGGCTCAAGGTTATGGATCTTTGGGTTTAATGACAAGTACGTTGTTAACTCCAGATGGAAAAGTAATGGAAGCAGAAGCTGCACACGGAACAGTAACTAGACATTACAGAATGCATCAACAAGGAAAAGAAACTTCAACTAACCCTATCGCATCAATTTTTGCTTGGACAAGAGGATTGGCTCACAGAGGTAAATTAGATAGCAATGAAGAACTTATTAAATTTGCACAAATTTTAGAAAAAGTTTGTATTGAATGTGTGGAAAGTGGATCAATGACAAAAGATTTAGCAATTCTTGTCGGTCCAAATAGTAAATTCTTAACTACTAATCAATTTTTAGATGAAATTGATGGTAATTTAAAAAGGAAATTAAACTAAACTCTTAAGCTTTTCGAAAGCTTCTTCAATTTTTGATTGATCCTGTCCACCAGCTTGAGCAAAGTCTTTTCTTCCTCCACCACCTTTACCACCAATTATTTCAGATCCAACTTTAACAAATTGAACTGCATCAAATTTGTTAGTTAAATTGTCAGTTACTCCAACAGCTAATCCAACCTTGTCATCTTTATTTGCAAACACAACCACAATACCTTCATCTAAATCTTTTTTACCTTTATCCACAAGTTTTCTTAATTCTTTTGGGGGCAATCCATCTATTTTTTGAAGTCTTAATTTAACTCCATTAATTTCTTCGTCTTTAATAATATTTTTTGATTTATCCTCTAAAATTGCATTTACTGAAATAGTTTCTAATTGTTTAGTTAAATTTTTAATTAAAGTTTTTTGATCAGATTCTTCTAGACTTGGTTTTCCTCCAAATTTAATAATTTGCTGACTTAAATCATTAATTGTTTCCTCGTCTTTTTCTGCAGATAGGTTTGATAATTTCTCTTTATTTTTTAAATATTCCTCTAATTGTTTATCTCTTAATGCCTCAATTCTTCTAACCCCTGCAGCAATTGAGGACTGACTTACAATCTTAAATTTACCAATATCACCAGTATTTTTTACGTGCGTTCCACCACATAATTCGGTTGAAAAATACTTACCATCTTCATCTCCCATCGAAAGAACTCTTACTTCATCTCCGTATTTTTCACCAAATAATGCTAAAGCACCATTTTCAACTGCCTCATCTGGTGTCATTAATCTAGTTTTAACCTCAGATTTTTTAGACACCATTTTATTTACAAATTCTTCTATTTTATCAATTTCCTCATTCAAAATAGGTTTCATGTGACTAAAATCAAACCTCAACCTACTTGGCTCTACCAAAGATCCTTTTTGAGTTACATGAGTTCCCAGAACTCTTCTTAAGGACTCGTGTAATAGATGGGTTGCTGAGTGATAAGCACGAGTATTATCCCTTCTTTCTACATCAATTTTTAACTCTACACTTTCCTGTGGTTTTATAGATCCACTCTTAACCTTTCCATAATGTACAAATAAATCTCCTAGTTTTTTTTGAACATCGGTTACTTCAAATTTAAACTCATTTGACACTATTTCACCAGTATCACCAACTTGTCCTCCAGACTCACCATAGAAAGGGGTTTGATTTACTATAATCATTCCCTCATCATTTTCTTTTAATTGATCAACTTCTTTATTGTCTTTTAAAAGAGATAACACTACACCTTCAGCTTGATTAGTTTCGTATCCTAAAAACTCAGTTGGCTCAATTTTATCTTTTATTCCAAACCAGATATCTTCTACAGCAGCATCACCAGAGCCTTTCCAATTTTTCTTAGCAAGTTCTCTACTTTCCTTCATTAAAGATTGAAACTTTTCAGTATCAATTGACATTGATTTGTTTCTTAAAATATCTTCGGTAAGATCTAATGGGAAACCATATGTATCATATAATTTAAAAGCTACTTCACCTGGTAAAACTTTATCTATTTTAGATATTTCATCATTTAAAATTTTAATTCCTCTATCTAAAAGCACTAAGAATTTTTCTTCCTCCATTTTTAAAGTTTCTTTAATTAAAGACTCTGCTCTTACAAGTTCTGGGTAGTTCCCAGACATTTCATTTTTAAGAGTATCAAACAAATTGTAAAAAACTGGTTCTTTAGATCCAAGTAAATGAGAATGTCTCATCCCTCTTCTCATAATTCTTCTAAGAACATATCCTCTTCCTTCATTTGAAGGTAAAACGCCTTCAGCAATTAAAAACGAACTTGCTCTTAAGTGATCAGCTATTACTCTAAAACTTGCTAAATTAGATTTGTCAGACTTAACTTTGGTAATTTCAGATGCAGAACCAATTATTTTTTTAAAATGATCTGTTTCATAGTTATCATGTGATCCTTGTAATAAAGCAGCAATTCTCTCTAATCCCATTCCAGTATCAACAGAAGGTTTTGGAAGATTAATTCGTTTATCTTTAGTAACTTGTTCAAATTGCATGAATACTAAGTTCCAAATTTCTATAAACCTATCTCCATCTTCATCTTTAGACCCTGGTAATCCTCCAGGTAAATGATCACCATGATCAAAGAATATTTCAGAACACGGTCCACAAGGACCTGTTTCACCCATTGACCAAAAATTATCTGATGTATCAATTCTAATTATTCTGTCATCGCTAAAACCCGCTATTTTCTTCCAAAAATTAAAGGCTTCATCATCTTCATGAAAAACAGTTACATAAAGTCTATTTTTATCTATTCCAAAAACTTTTGTTATTAAATCCCATGCATAGTGAATTGCTTGCTCTTTAAAATAATCACCAAAAGAAAAATTTCCCAACATTTCAAAAAATGTATGGTGTCTTGGCGTGTAACCAACATTCTCTAAATCATTGTGCTTACCACCTGCCCTTACACATTTTTGTGAAGTTGTAGCTCTTACGTAATCTCTTTTTTCTAATCCTGTGAAAACATTCTTAAACTGAACCATTCCAGAGTTAGCAAACATCAATGTAGGATCATTATTTGGAACTAAATTACTAGATTCCACGATCTTATGATCGTTCTTTTCAAAATACTTTAAGAAAGTATTCCTTATTTCATTGAGTGTTTTGTCTGCCATATTTTTAAAATACAGCTTTTTCATTCTATGTCTAGATATCGAAGGGAAAAAAGGCGCTTAAATTAAGCGCCTTTTATTAATAAAGATGACCTATTAATTCTTTTTAGATTGAGGAGTAGCTTCTGCTTTTTCAGCTTCTTCTTTTTCAGCTACTTTCTTTTCTTTCTCTAATTTTTCAGGATCGATTGGATTTCCCTCTATTTTCTTTGAAATCACGCCTGCTTTTTCTCTAATTGCCATTTCAATTTCTGCAGCAACTTTAGGGTTTTGAGCTAAATAAGTCTTAGCGTTTTCTCTACCTTGACCAATCTTCTCTCCTTTGTAAGCATACCATGCACCTGATTTTTCAATTATATCTGCTTTTGAACCAAGATCGACTAGTTCGCCCATTTTACTGATTCCTCTTCCATACATCAGGTCAAATTCAACAACTTTAAATGGTGGTGCTACTTTATTTTTAACTACCTTAACTCTTGTAGAGTTTCCAATAATTTCATCTTTATCTTTGATCGCACCAATTCTTCTAATGTCCATTCTTACAGATGAGTAAAACTTAAGTGCATTACCGCCTGATGTTGTTTCAGGACTTCCAAACATAACTCCAATTTTCATTCTGATTTGGTTAATGAAAATCATCATTGTATTTGTGTTTGATATTGAACCTGTTAATTTTCTTAATGCCTGACTCATTAATCTTGATTGAAGACCAACGTGATGATCTCCCATCTCACCTTCAATTTCAGCTTTAGGAGTTAAAGCTGCAACAGAGTCGATAACGATTACTGAAATAGAGCCTGATTTTACTAGTGTATCAGCGATTTCTAAAGCTTGTTCACCAGTGTCTGGTTGTGAAATTAAAAGTTCTTCTGTATTTACACCTAATTTTTTTGCATAAACTGGATCTAATGCATGCTCTGCATCAACAAACGCACAAATGCCACCAGCTTTTTGAGCTTCAGCAACAACTTGTAAAGCTAATGTTGTTTTTCCAGAAGACTCCGGTCCATAAACTTCAATAATTCTTCCTTTTGGCAATCCACCGATACCTAAAGCTAAATCAAGACTTAAAGAACCTGTTGAAACAGATTCAATATCCATTGCTCTTTTCTCACCAAGCTTCATTACAGAGCCTTTTCCAAAATTGTCTGTAATTTGAGCTATCGCAGCGTCTAACGCTTTGTTCTTTTCTTTAACATCCATTTCTTGATCTTTAGTAGATTTAACTACTTTTAGGTTATTTTTTGTCATTTTTTGCCTCTTTTTTTAAATTTTTAAACACTCGAATCATGAAATAAATGTACACATTTTGTTCTCATTAGCAATATATTTATTTTTTGCCCCTAAAAAACAAATATTTACTTAAGTTTTAGATATTGGCTATTTAGTAAGCCTACTGATTTAAGCAAGTTATATTGAGCCATTAAATAATCTCTCTCAGAATTCACTAAAGAAAGTTGTGCAGAAAGTAAGAGTGAATTTGATTGAATAACGTCTAAGGTTGTTCTCGATCCTCTCTCATACTCTGCTGCAATTCCCTCATTGGCAATTTCTGCTGATTTTAATTGAACCTGCACAGAATTTAAAAAACTTTTGGATGACTCTAAACTTGACCACGCACTTGCTACGTTAGTTTCATTAGTTTTAACAGCATGATCTAATAATAATCTTTTTCTATTTGTTAAATTAATATTTTTGCTAATTTTATATTTCTTTTTTCCACCAGTATAAAAAGGCCAACTAACTGTTGCTTTTAATATATCTTTATCTCTTTCTGCAACAGTCGAGCTAAGATCATCAGTGTAAGATTTTTCTAATGATACTGAAGCAGTTGGTTTTAAATCTGACTCTGAAATTGCTATATCTTTTTCAGACTTTTCTAAATCTAGTTTTGCAATCAATATATCTGGATTATTCTGCTTTGATAAATTTATTGCTTCACTTAAAGTTTTTGGAATATTAACAATTGCATTTGAACTTTTCTTTAAGTTATTTGGATCATTTATTTTTCCTATAATATTCTCATAATTAAGTTTGCTAATTAATAAATCGCTTTTTGACTTTGCAAATTGTGCCTGTGCACCAGCCAGTGAGGATTCTGACTGTGCCACATCTGTATTTGTAATTTGCCCTCTATCTCTTCTAATTTTATCATTTTCAACCTGTCTAATTAAAAGATTTAAATTTTTTGAATTAATATCTAATTTTTCTCTTGATAAAATTAAATTTGTATATGCACTTATAGCATCGTGTAATACTTCTTGTTCCTTTTTAATTAATTGTGCTTTTGCTAATGTTAATGAAACTTTATTTTTTTCAAGTGTAAGATCTCTACCATAATCTAGTATTGTTTGTTCTATCTTTAATGATGTTGTAAATGGATCAACATCATTTTTAGTAGCTGTACCACCATTTTGATTTTTTAATGTATTAGTATTTTCAAAACTTTTAGACCCACTTAATGTTACAGAAGGTTTGTAATCAGCTTCAGAAATTTTAATATCCTCCTCAGAAACTTTAATATTTTCCCTTTCTGCATTTAGCTGAATATTATTTTCATAAGTTTGATTTAATGCATCAAAAAGTGTAACTGCAAATGCATTGCCTAAATATAATATTGATACAATTACTATGATAAATATTTTTTTCATTTTGATTTATATACAGCAGTTTTAATTTGATGGTTACTGTTTAAATTTAAAATTATTGAAGCGTATTTTGGCATATTTTTGAACATGTTTTGGGTAATTCTTTGATAAGTTTGCATAAAATTTATAACGTCACCTTTGCTCATTATTTTATGACCGCCCTTATTTTTTGTTTTTAACCATAGTTTGTGTTCCTGCTTTAATCTCCACTTTTGTAATAAACTAAAGTTTTTTGCTTTTAAGTAAATCATACAATTTAACTGTGAGTATAGCTTTTTATACTTAGTTTTTAGTTGTTGATTTACGTATTTTCTCCAAATCAGTTTTTGGTCATTGACTTTTTCCATAGAATTAATTGATTTTTTTAGTGTCTTGCTAGGTTCGGCTCTTGCACCAACACACCACCCTTCAAAAATAATTATATCCGGTCTGTTATTGATTTTGTTCCATTTATTTTCAGGAAATCTATCATCTATTGCCTTGTTAAAATTAGGTAATTTCATTTCTTTGAATTTTTTACTTTTTGATTTTTTAAAGAAATCTAACATCATGTTAATATCATGAGTTCCAGGAACTCCTCTAGTTAGAAACATAGGGTGTACTTTTTTTGATAAACTTATTCTTTCTTTTCTAGTTTTATAAAAATCATCAATTGAAATTTTAAATACTTTTAATTTAAAATATTTTTCTAATATTATCTTAATTATTGAACTTATTGTTGTTTTGCCTGTTCCTTGACCACCTGCTAAGCCAACAAAATAAGGTTTTTTATTTTTTGTTTTTTTTGCAATCCAAAAACATATTGGGATAAGATAATTTTTTATCATCCCTGCTTTATTTCCAAACTTTTCAGTTGTAGTTTCTTGAGATTTGATAAACTTAAAACAATCCTTTTTAACTCTCTTAAAACAATCTTCAGCTAATTTCATTGGAACTTTATTTTTCTTGATCCATTGGATGGTTAAGCCCATCAAAGTAAGCTACTTCTTTTAAGTCTTCAACCTTGACTTCATCTACACAACCTAAGTTAAAACCAGTCATAGCGGGTGCGCTTCTAGGATTGTGATGAGTGTAAATTCCACATTCTGTACAAAAGTAATGATTAGCAACTTTGGTATGATATTGGTAAAGTTTTAATTTATCTTCTCCCTTAGTAACTTTAAAATCCTCATTT
This sequence comes from uncultured Pelagibacteraceae bacterium, assembly GCA_902616165.1. Lineage (GTDB taxonomy): Bacteria > Pseudomonadota > Alphaproteobacteria > Pelagibacterales > Pelagibacteraceae > Pelagibacter. The sequence continues at coordinate 19,543 of CACMRS010000003.1, read as the reverse complement.
TTAACCATTCCCATCGTAGCATTTTTTCTTTTACAAATAGAACAGTTGCATCTTACAATTTTTGCTAATTTGTTAATTGTAGCATTAATTTCTGCTTCTACAGCTCCACAATGACAATTTAATTTCATATAACTCCTTTTTTATTTTAAAATACTTTTAGCTGCAATCTTATTTCCATCTAAATCACGAATATACCCATAATAATTTCCATCTTTTCTAACACCAGGCGCTCCCTCGTCTGTTGCTCCTTTCGAAATTGCAATATCGTAAAACTTTTCTACTGCTTCTTTATTATCTGCTAATAAAGTTATTTGAGTTCCATTACCAAAAGTTGCATTTTTTCCATTTACAGGATGTGTTACATAGAATTGAACTTTCTCTGGATCACTTGAATGAGCGTAACCAAGATATTTTTGTGTTTTCAAAATTCTTTTTAACTTCAAAGGTTTAAAAACAGCATCATAAAAATCACCTGATTTTTCATGATCATCAGAACCAACCATCACAAAGTCTAAAATATTCATAATTTATTTTTACTTATTTATTATATGCCTCATAGATTTTTTCTCTTTCACTTTTGTTCATTCCTTTGGTTTCTTCTATAAACTTATTTCTTAATTCTCTTGTTTTTAATATGAAAAAACAAACAGTATCTTTGCTATGGTAAACTGCTTTTAGCTCATCATCTATTTCGTTTAACTCCTCTGGAATATTGGCTTTAATACAAATCATAATTTTCTTTTATAAATCACTTTAAGACTACTTATTGTAAAATTTATCCACATGTCCACCAAATGTTGTTTTGGATGTTCACGTTTTGATTCACTTTTGATTCAATTACGGACTCAAAATACAACTTCTTGAGTGTATTGCATAAATGGTCTATAAATTAGAACAAAACAAGAACATGAAACTAACAATCCCTTATTACCTACATAAAGCAGGCGCTGGTTTTCCTTCTCCTGCAACTGATTATATCGAAGAAGATATTGATCTGAACATACACTTAATAAGAAATGTTCCGGCAACTTTCATCATTAGAGTTCAAGGTAAATCCATGGTTGATGTTGGTATTAATGATGGTGACTTATTGGTAGTTGATAAAAGTTTAAAACCAAAAAACTTTTCAACAGTGATTGCAAATGTTCATGATGAACTTGTGGTAAAAACTTTAGTTCAAGAAAGAGATAAAAAATTTTTAACTTCTGGGTCTAAAGAATTTTCTGACAGAATTTTAATTAACGAAGAACAAGATATTTTTATTTGGGGGGTTGTTACTTATGTCATCCATTCAACATACTAAAAAAATAGCATTAATTGATTGCAATTCTTTTTATGTCTCGTGTGAGCGATTATTTAATCCAAAAATAAGAAGAAAGCCTGTTGTTGTTTTATCTAATAATGATGGCTGTATTATTTCAAGATCAAATGAAGCAAAAGCTTTGGGAATTAAAATGGGTGAGCCTTATTTTAAAGCAAAAGATATTATTCTTAAAAATAAAGTTGAGGTATTTTCATCTAATTATTCTTTATACGGAGATTTATCTAGAAGAGTGATGCGAACTCTTAAAAGATTTAATTCAGAAATAGAAGTTTACTCAATTGATGAAGCCTTTTTAGATTTATCAAACTTTCCCGACAATGAAGTAGAAAAAGTTGGAAAAGAAATTAGAGAAACAGTTTTACAGTGGACAGGTATTCCAACAAGTATTGGAATAGCAAATACAAAAACATTAAGTAAAGTTGCAAATCATATCGCAAAGAAAAAACAATCGGGTGTAACAAGTTTAATTGGAATAGAAAACTTAGATCCAATTTTAGAAAAAGTTGAAATTAATGATGTCTGGGGTGTTGGTAGACAATTAACTAAATTTTATCAAAAGCATGGAATTTATAATGCTAAGCAATTAAAAAATAAGTCTAATACCTGGATCAAAAAATCTTCTAATGTTCTAAGTTCAAGAACTGCAATGGAGCTTAGAGGAATTTCCTGTATTGGGTTAGAGACAACTACAACTAAACGAAAGAGTTGTGTAGTTTCAAGATCATTTGGAAAAAGAATTGAAACATTTCAAGAATTAAAAGAAGCAGTTGCTAATTATTGTTTAAATGCATCTGAAAAGATTAGATCAGAATCTTTAGTTGCAAAAGCAATTACTGTATTTGTTAGAACAAGTCCTTTCCAAAGAAACTTTGGCTATTATTCAAATGCAAAAACAGTTGATTTTCCAATTGCAACAAATAATAGTATTGAAACAGTCAAGACAGCCGTTTCAATATTAGAAAGTATTTTTAAAAATGGTTACCGTTATCAAAAAGCTGGTGTCATGTTGACAGGGTTATCTAATGCAAGTGATAAAACAAATTTATTTACATCTGAAAAAGATGAAAAAATAAATAGTTTAATGAGATCTATTGATAATACTAATCATCGATACGGAAGATCTACTTTGAGTGTTGCAAGCGCTGGAGTTCATAAAAAGTGGAATATGCGAAGACAGTATTCTTCAAAAATTGATACAGCTGATTTCTATTGCTTACCGACAATTAGAGCTTAGATCAAAAATCTATAGTCCACCTGATGAAAATAAAAATTTAGCAACATCTTCGACACCTATTTGCTTTTTCATCTGACAAAAAACATAAGGTAAGCCGTTTCTGGCTTTTTTTACGTCTTTTTTCATGGTTTCAAGATTAACATCGACATGAGGAGCTAAATCAGTCTTATTGATAATTAATAAGTCTGATTTTTGAATGGCAGGACCACCTTTTCTGGGGATATCTCCACCCATACCAACATCAATAACATAAATAGATAAATCAACTAGTTCTGGACTAAAAGTTGCTGCTAAATTATCTCCACCAGACTCAATTAAAATCAAATCAAGATCAGGAAATTTTTTTTTCATGTTTTCCACAGCAAGCATATTAATTGAAGCATCTTCACGGATCGCTGTATGTGGACATCCTCCTGTTTCAACTCCTTTAATTCTCTCAAGAGGTAAAGCTTGAACTTTCATTAAAAATTCTGCATCCTCTTTTGTATAAATATCGTTTGATATTACAGCCATAGAAATTTTCTTTGAAAAAAATTTACACAATTCAGCAGTCAGACTTGTCTTTCCTGCACCAACAGGTCCGCCTATTCCAACTTTTAATGGTCCATTTATATTTTTCATGTTTTATAGATTCTTGTTTTCAAATTTTCATGCTTGATACTATAGATATCACTATTAAAACAAATTCCACCTAAGTCTTCTAAATTTAAATTTTCACTTTCTTTTTCAATATCTCTTATTAATTCATAAGTCTGAATTATACAGTCTTGACCAATTTTTTGTCCAATTGGTATATGTTTAATACAAACGTTTATTAGATTTGATACAAAAGATTGTAGATAAGATACTATCGTTAAATTTAAAGGTACGTCAAAATGTTTAGCTGCTTTAGCAACAGCGATTGGATATGCAGTATTATCAGGAAGTTTAAAATCCCAACTATCAGATAAAACTTTTCTAAAAGCATTACCCATTTCAATAGACTCAATTTTTCTTTCTTTGGATGGACAAAGAGATAGAGCTAATTCATTTAACTTTTCTCCTTCAAAGGTATATTTCATTAAAATTACATCATTTTTACAAGTTCCATGTTTTAAAATACATTTCAAATAATCTAAAATATCCTCTTTTGACCTAATTAAATTATCATTAATCATTGCCTCTAAACCATGAGAATATGAAAAACTTCCAACAGGAAATGACGGTGAAAACCAAGTTTGAAGAATTTGCAAAACTTCTTTTAAATTTTTTTTGCTTTTTATTTTAGTGTTTATGGCTATGGGTTCTACCAATTCCATATGCTCCTCCCTCTGGTTTAAAAGGTCTTAAAACTTTCTTAACCTTTCCACCTAATTTTAATATCATTTTTCTTATTACTTCATCATACTGAATGAAAATTCTATCTTTTTCAATTTGGCATGGCATATGTCTATTTCCAATATGCCAAATTAATTGCATTAAATTTTTTCCTGTTATTTCAAGCAAACTTTCCTTTTTGTTTTTTATTAAAATCAAGTTCCCACTTTGAAGTCTAAATGCTTGATTTTCTGAAAGTGATTTTGTCTCTGGTAAATTTACTAAAAACTCAAAACCATTATCTGAAACAAGTTTTTTTCTTCTCAAAAATCGCTCATCATAAGATAAAGAAATGTGATCTTTTGCTTTATTTTTAGCTATTTTATTTACTATTAAAAAACAATTATCCATAAGCTAAAAAATAAAATATCTTTGTGCTAAAGGAAGTTCTTTAGCTGGTTCACAAGTAATTATTGCTCCATCAGCTTTTACCTCATATGTTTCAGGATTAACTTCAATCTTTGGACACTTGTTATTTAAAATCATATCTTTTTTAGAAATAGTTCTTGTATTTTCTACAGGCAATAAATCTTTTCTTATGCTTGCATCTTTAAATGAATTTTTTTCAAGAGCCAATTTACTCGTGAAAATTACTGAAGATTTTTCTAAAGAAGTTCCAAATGATGAAAACATTGGTCTAGTATATACTGGCTGTGGAGTTGGAATTGATGCATTTGGATCTCCCATTTGAGCACAAGCTATACTTCCACCTATCAATATCATCTCAGGTTTAACTCCAAAAAATGCTGGGTCCCATAAAACTAAATCCGCACGTTTATTTTTTTCAATACTACCAATATGTTTTGAAATCCCATGAGCAATTGCAGGATTAATTGTATATTTTGCTAAATATCTTTTAACTCTAAAGTTATCATTATCCCCTTTTTCCTCTGGTAGACTACCTCTTTGAACTTTCATTTTATGTGCAGTTTGCCAAGTTCTAATAATAACTTCTCCAACTCTACCCATAGCCTGGCTATCTGATGCAATAATTGAAAAGGCTCCCATGTCATGAAGAATATCTTCTGCTGCAATTGTTTCTCTTCTTATTCTACTTTCAGCAAATGCTACATCCTCTGGAATAGATTTATCGAGATGATGACAAACCATCAACATATCCAAATGTTCTTCTATTGTATTAACTGTGTATGGTCTAGTAGGGTTTGTTGAAGAAGGAATAACGTACTCTTCTCCACAAACTTTAATTATATCTGGTGCATGTCCACCACCAGCACCCTCTGTATGAAACGCATGTATAGTTCTTTTGTTTATTGCTTTGATAGTATTTTCTACAAACCCACTTTCATTAAGTGTATCTGTATGGATCATTACCTGTACATCATTTTTGTCAGCAATATTCAAACAATTATCAATCGCTCCAGGAGTTGTCCCCCAATCCTCATGTAATTTTAAAGCTGAAGCTCCAGCTAGAATTTGTTCTTCAAGACCTTCTGGCAATGAGGAATTTCCTTTTCCTGCAAAAGCTAAATTCATAGAAAAACCATCAGCAGATTGTATCATTCTCTGTATATGCCATGGTCCGGGTGTACACGTTGTTGCAAGTGTTCCATGAGCCGGTCCAGTACCTCCTCCAAGCATGGTTGTAATACCTGAATGCAAAGCATCATCAATTTGTTGAGGACATATATAATGAATATGACTGTCAAAACCTCCTGCCGTTAAAATTTTTCCTTCACCAGCAATTATTTCTGTTCCTGGACCAATAATAATATTTACTTTTGATTGAGTATCTGGATTGCCAGCTTTACCAATTTCAAATATTTTTCCATCCTTTAAACCTACATCAGCTTTATAAATTCCATTCACATCAACTACTAAAGCATTAGTAATAACTGTATCAGCAGCTCCTTTTTCTCTACTAATTTGAGATTGGCCCATCCCGTCTCTTATTACTTTTCCACCACCAAACTTAACTTCTTCACCATAAGTGGTTAGATCGTTTTCAACCTCAATAAATAAGTCAGTATCTGCAAGCCTAACTTTATCTCCTGTAGTAGGCCCATACATATCTGCATATGCTGCTCTAGAAATTTTAGTCATTATAAATTACCCATAACTTTCTTGTTGAACCCAAATATTTTTTTTAATCCATTTATTTCTATAAGCTCAACATCTTTAGATTGACCCGGCTCAAATCTTACAGCAGTTCCTGATGGTATATTTAATCTTTTTCCATATGACAATTCTCTATCAAAAACTAAATGCTCGTTAGTTTCAAAAAAATGATAGTGGCTTCCAACTTGCACAGGTCTATCTCCAGCATTAGAAATTTTAATCTTAGTAACTTTAGAGTCTTTATTTAAGTCTATTTCCTCGTTTTTTGTAATTACTTCACCTGGCCTCATAATATTATCACCTAATCGGTTTGTGCACTGTTACTAATTTAGTTCCATCAGGAAATGTAGCTTCTACTTGAACTTCCTTCACCATATCTGGAATGCCTTCCATACAATCCTTTTTTTTAACAACATGAGCTCCTGCTTCCATAAGTTCTGCAACACTTTTACCTTCTCTTGCGCCCTCTACTACGAAATCTGTTATTAAGGCTATAGCTTCTGGATAATTTAATTTAATACCTTTTGATAAACGATTTTTTGCAACAATTGCTGCAAGACTTATTAAAAGTTTATCTTTTTCTCTAGGAGTGAGTTTCATTTAAATGTTCCATATTTTTGGTATTTTTGAACCTTGAAAAAAATAAGACAAAATTTTATCAATTGCAAATTTAAGATTATAACTATCTTTAGATAAAAGTCTTACGATCAATTTATTATCCCAATGAGAATAATTAGAAGTTGTAATTTCATTATTTGTGAGAGTTTCAGATAGATTATTCACATTATTCAAAAAGTTATTTCCTAAAATAATAATTGTCGCAACTGCAGAATTATTATTTAATGTCGAGAAACTATTCAAATATTTTTTGTCAAATAAATTTGTATTTATTGCTTCAGTATGAATTAATTTATTATCAATATTAATATTCCAAAAATCTGAAAAATATCCTTTTTCAAATATCTCCTTCATTGAAGTACGTCCAAAAATTATATTTTCACAAAGGAGTAGATTTGAATCTTTAGATAAATTTAAATTTATTTTTCTTTTTAAATTACAATTATTAAATAAAATTAATTCTTTAGGTAGCCAAAATAAACTTGAATTATTTAATAAATTTAAATTAATTTCTAAGTTTGCTGGACTGCCAAACCCACTGTAAATTTTTTCTGCTGCCTGAGTTGAAATACAAAGTTTTGATTTATCAATCTCTATATCATATTTGTATTCATCTCCGCTAGTAATTCCACCAGCAGTATTTATAAGCATTAATTGTTTTAAATTTTCATGAAAATCTGGCATTAAAGCTTTTGAAGATCCTTGTTGATAAAGTTTTTGTAAATTTTGATCTTTTATTTTTATTTTTAATCTACCTTTAGATTTTTCTAATTTTTTTTGACTAATATTCATCATGTTATCCTAGCACAAAATCACCATTTTTTAGTTTGTGATTTTTTAGAGCTTGAATTATTTGTCTTTTTTAATACAAAAGACACATGCAAAATCAGGAGATAGTTAAAATAATTGAAAATCTTAAAGGGAGAAGAAATTATGAGGAAAAAAGAGCCATTAAATTAGGTTTTGCGTCTCTTTATGATTATTTTGAAGATAAGATTTCAAAGAAACAAAAAGCAATCGAAGAAGAGCAAAAAAAAATAGAAGATACAAAAACTGAGGATCAGCAAATAAAAAGTAAGAAGAGTTGCAGTTGTTGCTAATTAATGAGTTTTTATCAACCAGAAAATTTACCTAAAATTATGATAGCTCCTAATGGAGCGAGACCAAAAAAAAAAGATCATATTGAGGTTCCTGTAACCATTGATGAGGTGGTAGAAACAGCAAAATTATGTTTCGATGAAGGAGCAGAAGGAATACATTTTCATCTAAGGGATGAAAAAGGCGACCATATACTAAGTTCAGAAATGTGTTTGAAAGCTTTAAATGATTTACAATTAAGTGTCCCTAACATGCATCTACAAGTAACTACAGAAGCTGTTGGAAGATACTCACCAAGTGAAATGAGAAATCTTGCATATGAGGTAGCACCTCCTGGTATCTCTATAGGAATAAGAGAGATGATACCTTCAAGGAATCCAACTGAAGAAGATATAAAATTATATCAATCTCTAACCGAAAATGGGACAAAAATTCAACACATATGTTATGAACCAGAAGATTTAGATTTACTTTCTGATTTATTGAATAAAGGAAAAATTTCTAAAGATGGAACCTGGTGTTTGTTTGTTATTGGTCACTACTCTGGAAAAATAAGTGATCCAAATAAAATTCCATTATTTTTAGATAAACTAAATAATAACAATTTTAATGCAGATTGGGCTGTTTGTGCTTTTGGCAAAGAAGAGATTGATTGTCTAAAAAAAGCGATAAGTTTAAATGGAAAAATTAGAATTGGATTTGAAAATTCAATGCTAATGCCAAATGGTGAAATAGCTCCAAATAATCACACAAAAGTAAAGGCAGTTAAAGAGCTTTTAAATTTAAATTAATAATTTTAAATTTCTTTTTGTTATTAATTTAACATCTTTCAAGTTTTTAATTGATGCAAGAATAAATCTATCAGGTCTAACAATTAAACCTTCACAATTCACTTTTTCTAAATATCTTGAAAGCTTGGTATTACTTTTATTTCTATAATAGTTAATTTTATTTGATAATGATTGTTTGAATTTGTCTGAAAGAACTAAAATTGGTTTTCTTGAAAATTTTATATCTAAATTTTTTCCATTATTTTTAAATTGTGGAAAAATGTTTCCTCTAAATTTATCTTTTGGCTTACCTAAACCAAGTCCAAGCTTGGGTTTTATAGATTTCATACTTTTTCTACCTTCACTATCTGCAGAAATATTATTTGTTATAGGAGATTTACCTACTGCATTTACAAACTCACCCATACGCATTGTAGTTTCAATATACTCTTTAACATTTGAAGATCTCTCAGATTGGTAGGTATTTAAAAGCTTATCATCATGTTTGTTATTTAAACAATATGAAATCTTCCATGCAAGATTTGAAACATCTCTTATACCAGCACACATTCCTTGACCCATAAATGGTGGCATCAAGTGAGCAGCATCTCCAGCTAAAAAAATTCTGCCTTTTTTCCATCTTCTAGCTAGTGCTGATTGAAACGTATATATTGTTTTTCTCTCCATTCGAGCTTCTTGTTTTTTAAGCCAAGGCTTTAAAAAATTCCAAATATACTTATCAGAAAGAATGGTTTCTATTTTTTCAGTTTTTTTAATTGCAAACTCCCATCTTCTTCTTTTACCTACATTTCTACAATACGTAGCTGGTCTTGTAGGATTTGAATATTGAATTGTTCTATCTGGTAAATTTTTTTTATTTTTTTTTAATATTAAATCTATAACTGCCCATTTTTGAGTAAAACCAAGATTTTTCATTTTTGTCTTCATTTGTGATCTTGTTATCGAATTAGCTCCATCACAACCAATTAAATATTTTGATTTTATATTAAATATTTTTTTTGAATTAATGTCTTCAAATATAATATCTACTTCATCTTTTTTATTTGTGATTTTTTTAACATTAGAACTTTGTTTAATTTCAACCTTTTTATAAGATTTTAGTTTCTTTCTAAGTTCTCTTTCTAAATCAGGTTGGTTAAATCTATAACTAGGATACCATCCATTTTCTGTAATTTCTCTTGGTCTTGGCCAATCTAAAATTACTCTATTTTTTTTATCAACAAACTTTGTTCCCTTATTAATTATTGTGTATTTTAAAAAAGTATTTGTTATACCAATTGTTTCAAACACCCTCATTACTTCATCATCAAAATGTACAGCTCTCGGTAATGGATAAAAGCTTTTTTCTTTTTCCAAAACTAAAATTGAGAAACCATGCAGAGCTAATAAATTTGCTAAAGTACCACCTGTTGGACCAAAACCTACAATTACAACATCATACTTTTTCATTTACAAAATAATAATCCTGTTATTTTTTGTTTATAGTATTTGAATATAACCAAGGGCAATCAATAAAAAGTGGTGCTTGTTTTCCTTCTGAAGCAGTTTCTAATCTTTTGTTTCTAAATTTCATTCTTTCTTCATCTGGCAAATATAGTCTTTCATGACCCCAAAAACTTGGTCCCTCAAAAGTTTCAATAGGTTTCCATGTTTTTGGATCAATAATTCTTCCACCCCATCCATTTTCAATAAAAAAGCCTGATGGTGTTATTGAATAAAATGAGGTCATATAATCATTTGTGTGTCTGCCTAAAGTGTAAGCAATTTTATTGTCTTCATATTGCAACAAATCATATCCTTGACCAACATCATCAAGACTATTGTATTCTACCATAAAATGATGGAAGCCTGTTCTTCCTGATCCAAATAACGCTAAACTATGATGTCTTCCGTTAACATGAAAAAAACATAAAGAAATAGGTGTATGACTGTAGTCACTAATTTTAAAACCTAAAACCTCTTTATAAAATGGTATCAAATCATCAATTTTTTTAACATGAACAACAGCATGACCCATGCCTAATGCACCAGTTTTAAATCCTGAAATTGGACGCCCTGGTTTAAATGGATTGGTATCGTTCATTGGATTGTAAACCAATTCAATTCTATTTCCTTGTGGATCATTAAAATAAATTAAATCCTCAACAAATCTCTGATCAGCAAATGAACTTTTTCCTTGAGTTACCTGAATTTTATTTTCTTCTAGTTTTGAGGCAAAAGATTGTAAGTCTTTTTTATTTTCAACTTCCCAACCTAGAAATCCAAGATTATCTCCTTTATCACCTGTAATAGTTAGACGTTGTTTTTGATCATCCATTCGAAAAGATAAAATATCTTTTCCTCTATCAACTAGTTGCATTCCTAAATTTTTTTGACTGTAATAAGACCAGTCTTCAAATTTATCTGAATTTACTCCAATATAACTTAGAGCTTTTATAGCCATTTAAAATTCCTTAAATTAAATGAGCCCACATAAAATGTAGGCTCATAAATATAGTGTGTGTTATTTTAGCCTTCTACAGCAGTGATAATTTCTCTTGCTCTATTTAGAACAGCATCACCATCAAGACCTTTTCCACTCATTTCTTTTAACCAATTTGACTCAATTGGTGCCAAGATTTTTTTGTATTCAGCAATAACATCATCTGAAGCAATTATAATTTCGTGCCCATCTCTTTTTGAGATTTCATTTTTCATAATTGCATTTTGATTATCAATCAAACCTGATGCCCAATCACCGAAAGCATGGCCGCTAAATTTATTAATACAAGCCTGAGCTCCTGCTGGTAAACTATTGAATTTATCTTCATTCATAATTAAACCAAATGTAGCGTTAGTGATATTAACCTCAGTATGATACTTGGTTACATCAAATAATCTGAATGAACCTACAGCAGTGTATGGAAATGGGGTTCCATCTACAACACCTTTGCTTAAAGCTTCAGAAGTTCCTGGAGCAGGTACTTTCACTCCTGTTGCGCCTAAAGTTTTTAAAATTGTTCCAGCAATTTTACTTGGTACTCTCATTTTCTTACCTTTAAAATCTGCAGGTTTAACAACTTTAGTATCCTTCATATGAATTTGATATCCAGGATTAGAGTGTAAACCAATTACTTTAATTCCTGCCATTTCCTTATCTAAATATCCCTCATTAAAAAGAGTGTTTAGAGCTGTAGTTCCAGCTTTAGATGTTCTTGTAAGAAACGGTAATTCAATTACTGAACTTAAAGGAAATTGACCTCCAATATATCCTAAAACTGTCCATGAAATATCTGCAACACCTGATGTTACAATATCATACTGTTTAGGAGGACTTCCTAATACTCCACCAGCATACATTTTTACATTTAATGCTCCAGCCGAACATTGATTAACTTTTGTTGCCCAAGCTGCAAGAATTTTACTTGCAATAAATGCTTTAGGTGGTTCAAAAGTTGCCAGCTTAAGCTCTGTTGCAGAAGATGCGCTAACTATACTGAAAGAAAAAATTCCAATAATTAATCCAATTAATTTCTTTTTCATAAAATTATCCCCTTATTGTTTAAAATTATTCTAAAATAGTAACGTGAAATTTAGATTATTTCATCTTTTATTGTGTTAGATAAAACACCGATTTGGGTCACTTCTACCTCAACTTTGTCTCCAGGTTTCATGAAAACTGGTGGGTTTCTCTTAAATCCAACACCTCCTGGTGTTCCTGTAACCAGTACATCTCCAGCTCTCCAAGCCATTGCTTTTGAAACATAAGAAATCAATATTGGGATATCAAAAATTAATTGGCTTAATTTTGCATTTTGCATGACTTCACCATTTAATCTAGTTTCAAGAGTAAGCTCTTTATAATCTTTAATATCTTCTGCAAGAACCATGTGTGGTCCAAAGCTTCCAGTCTTTTCAAAATTTTTTCCCATTCCAAATTGTCTAGTATGTCTCTGCCAATCTCTAATAGTACTTTCATTATAACAAGAATAACCAACTATATGTTTTAAAGCATCTTCTGGCTTTATATGTTTGCCAGCTTCTCCCATAATTACAGCCATCTCACCTTCAAAATCTAAATTATCAGACGCAATAGGTCTTTGTATTGATTGCAAATGTGCGGTTTGACTTTCTGGGAAACGATGAAAAATCACAGGATTTTCCTCAACAGTTCTATTTGTTTCCTTAACATGTTCGCTATAATTTAAACCTACACAAATAATTTTTCCAGGATTTGGTATTAATGGTAAATACTCAATATCATTAACGCTCAAATTACCAGAGTTTGCAGAAGCATATTTCTTCGCTTCTGAGATACCTTTTTTTAAAATTAAATCTTTTAAAGAAGTTGCCCCTGAAATTTTTCCTGTAAGATCTGTAATAAGATCATTATCTAAAATACCAAATTTATGTTCATCGTTATGCGAATAAGAAATAAACTTCATAAGTAATACTCTCTGTTTTAAACCAACCTTATATGCTAATGTTTCATATATTTGAAGATAGTTTTTTAAAATATGAATAAAATATTTGATTACTCAGCAATTGCCTCTGGTTTAATACTTTTTCTATTATCAGTATTAACTTTTTGTGACGTTTTTGGTCGAAGATTTTTAAACTCTCCTGTTACAGGAACAATCGAATTAGTTGAAATTGGTATGGCTTTAGTTGCTTTCTTGGCAATGCCTAGAGCTTTTTTTTTAAATGCAAATGTTTCTGCTGATTTTATTAATAATTTAAATTTAGGAATATTTAAAACTTGGCTCATAATTCTTAAATTTTTATTAATGATAATCATTATGTCTTTAATGGCTTATGCAACGACGAAAACATCATTGAAATTTATGTCAAATGAAAGAGTTACGATTGATTTAGAACTATATTTTTATCCTTTTTATTTTATTTGCGCATTTGGTATGTGGCTAAGTGTATTAGCTATTATTTTTTGGTTTATTAAAGCATTGTCTCAAACAAACTCTATAAAGGAAAATATTTAATGGAAATGGGTCCAATCATTAATGGGGGTATAGCTTTTGCAGCAGTCTTAATCCTAATGGTTTTAAATATTCCAATTGGGATTGCAATGTTGCTTGTAGGGTTCACTGGATTTGCATTAATATCAGGTTTTGATCCTGCTATTTTTGTTTTAGGTACTGCACCATTTGACGCCGTATCTAAATATACTTTATCTGTACTTCCGCTTTTTGTTTTGATGGGAAATCTTGCTAACAGCGCAAATTTATCTAGAAATTTATATGATGCTGCTTATGCAGTTGTTGGTCATTATAAAGGTGGTTTAGCAATGTCAACTGTTGGAGCTTGTGCTGGATTTGGAATGATTTGTGGATCTTCTATTGCAACCGCAGCTACTATGTCTCAAATGGCAGGACCAGAAATGAAAAGACATGGTTATAGTGATGCTTTAATAAGTGGTTCAATTGCATCTGGAGGAACTCTTGGAATTATAATTCCACCAAGTGTTATTTTGGTAATTTATGCATATTTAACAGAACAATCAGTTCAAGAACTTTTCTTTGCAGCATTAATTCCAGGACTTATAGCTGTAATTTTATATATGATAGCAATAAGGGTTTACCTCATAGTCTATCCATCGCAAGGAGGTTATGGAAAAAAGATGCCTCTTAAAGAGAGAATTTCTGCAATTTCAAAAGTATTTCCAATATTTTTAATCTTTGTAATTATAATGGGTGGTCTTTATTTAGGCTTCTTTACCGCTACAGAAAGTGCTGCTGTTGGGGTAATTTTAGTTTTAATTTTTATTTTCGCAAGAGGACAACTCACATTAAACTTATTGAAAGAAGCATTATGGACAACAATTAAAACTGTTGGTTCATTATATTTAATTGTAATTGGCGCAAGTATATTCAATTACTTAATTACAGTCACTCAACTACCTTTTGCAGTTGTAGACTTTATAAATTATTTAGAACTAACACCATTAGGAATAATTTTGGTTATATGCGTAATCTATCTGGTGCTTGGAACTGTAATGGACTCTTTAGCAATGTTATTTTTAACTATTCCAGTTTTTTTTCCAGTAATAGTTGATGCAGGTATAGATCCTGTGTGGTTTGGAATATTTGCTGTAATAGTAGTTGAGTTTGGGTTGGTCTCACCACCAGTTGGGATGAATTTATTTGTAATTAAAGGTGTGATGCAAAACACACCTCTTCAAACTATTTGGTTTGGAACAATTCCTTTTTTATTAACCGATGTAATTAGAGTTGCGCTTATTATTGCGTTTCCAGCGATATGTTTGTATTTACCAAGTTTAATGGCCTCTTCCTGATTACCAAACACCAATCATAATACCATCATCTTTGGTATAGTCTCTTTCTTTAGTTACAAACTCATCAGTGGCTGCAACTCTATTTTTTCTATCTATGATTCTTTTTAAAAGTAATTCTTTCATTTCTTCTCTAATCTTCGAATGTTTTTCAGATTTACCCAAATCATTAAACTCTTCAGGATCATTTTTCAAATCAAACAATTGTGGCTCAAAACCTTTGTAATAAATATACTTCCAATCATTATTTCTTATCATAAAAGCTCTCGCATCTGAGGCTCCTATATTTAGAATTTTTCTAGCTTCATTGAAAGCATAGTCTATTTCACTAAAAACAAATTCTTTCCATCCTTTAGTACTTTCTCCTTTTAATAATGGAATTAAAGAATTTCCTTCCAATCTATGTTTGCTCGCTGGACTTTCAACTGCATCCAAAAAAGTTGGAAGTAAATCTATTGCCTCAATAAATCTTTGTTCTTTTGTTCCTCTAGTTTTATTTGCATATTCACTTGGATCATAAATAATCATTGGAACTCTAACTGATTGCTCATGAAATAATTCTTTTTCTCCTAACCAATGATCGCCTTGGTAATCTCCATGATCTGAAGTAAATATAATCATAGTATCATCCATATAACCCGCTTCCTCTAAAAATTTAAACAACCTTCCTAAATTATCGTCAATTTGCTTTATCAATCCCATATATCCAGAAAGAACTGTGTTTCTTACTTCATCTTTTGAAAAAGTTTTGGAAATACTATTTTCCATAAATGCTTTATAAACTGGATGATCGTTATTTCTTTCCGCTTCATTTCTGTGAACAGGATAGAATTCATTAGCAGAATACATGTTGTGATAAGGGGCTGGTGCCATATAAGGCCAGTGTGGTTTAATATAAGACAAATGTAAAAACCACGGTTTATCTTTGCTCTCCTTTATAAATTCCATCGCACGATTAGTCATGAAAGCTGTTTCGGAATGCTCCTCTGGAATTCTAGCTGGCTTATTAGAATTTCTTAATCGCCACCCACTAAGTATTTCTCCATTATCATCTTCTGCAGAATTAGCCCAATCATTCCATGGATTAGGTCCGTCATATCCAAGTTTATTTAACCATTCATTATAAGATAAAGTTTTTTTTGAATTTTTAATTTGATTATTTGGATGAAGTCCGTCATCTCTTTCATAAGGATCAAAACCTGGTTCACTGACAATCAATCCTATTTCAGTGTCTTTTGTAATTCCAAGTCTACTCATACCATCTAAATCTGGTCTCATATGAGTTTTTCCAACTACGCCCGTTCTTATTCCTGATTGACGTAGATAATCTCCAATAGTTAATTCTCCAATTGGAAGTGGAACCTGGTTCCAAGTTGATCCATGACTAAAAACTGTTCTACCGGTGTAATAAGATGCTCTAGAGGGGCCACATACAGGTGATTGAACAAAAGCAGATTCAAATTGAACTCCTTTTTTCGCTAAACTATCAATATGTGAAGTTTTCAAATGAGGATGACCATAACAAGATAGATAATCCCATCTCAATTGATCAGCCATTATAAAAAGTATATTTTTAACTTTTCCCATAAAAAAATAATAATACTTAATAAAAATTAAATCTAATCAAAAAGGTCTTTGATTAGATGGATAGCCTAAATTTTTACAAGAAGAAGATTGTGAAGATGTTGAAGTACACAAAACTACAGCACGTGCACCATTAACTTGAGATTGATTTGATAACTGGCTTATCAGTTCCGAGCAACCACTCCATAAATCTTCACAATTATCAGATTTACCTACATTTGAATATCTAACAATAGTATCAGGAATTTCTATACCTTCTTTGGTAGCATTGTCCATATGATGTCTATAAGGACCAAACTTAAATCTTACACTTGAGGCGCCTCCTAATGTATCACCAAAATAACTTGAAATTAATTTTCCATCTATCCATAAATGTAAAAAACCTTGTTCAGACCATTTTGCATTTATTATAATATTTACCCACTTACCCTTTAGTCTTACAAAATTTTGATCTAAATTAACAATGTAGTGATCAAAATACAAATATTCAGACCCGGTTTCATTTTTAATAGCCAAATAATTTGATGAGTTAAAGATCCATGAAAATCGGTTATCAATTATATTAAATGATGCATCGTGAGCTTTTTCACCTTTACCATAAAGTTTTTTAAAATCAAATAAACCGATCGTATGTTTATCTGTTCTTATATCTGCTGGCACAAAATACCCAA
The DNA here is from genome assembly GCA_902616165.1 of uncultured Pelagibacteraceae bacterium. Taxonomy (GTDB): domain Bacteria; phylum Pseudomonadota; class Alphaproteobacteria; order Pelagibacterales; family Pelagibacteraceae; genus Pelagibacter. The sequence goes on along the minus strand of CACMRS010000003.1, from coordinate 2,505 downwards.
GTCTATACCATTTAGTCTTATTTTTTTTTGTAGTTTCTTTATAAGGTTCCATTATTTGGAACCGCTGAGCATGACCTGGTGTACCCCATCTCATCCAATCTTTTTCGTGTCCCTCAAATGAATATTTTAAATTAAATTCTATCCCTTTTTCTTTGACTCCTAAATAATCTTCATATTCATTAAAGAATTTATAAATATCTGGTTTTTTAATATTTCTTAAATTAAAGACCATTTTATTATCTGACTGCGCTTTAAGAACATAATGGGCAAAATCCTTTTTTTCTTTTTTCTTCATTTTTATATGCCACTTATTTGCAAATGAAATTGATGGAACTAATAATAATATTATTAAAATTGATAAAATTTTTTTCATTTTTTTAAAACTCTAAAGTTTTTGAAGACCCATCTCTATAAGTGAACTCTACTTTTTTTTTAGAAATCTTTTTTATTGATGTAAAACCATCGTATTCAGCGATAAACTCATTTAATTTTTTTCTACCCTTTTTGCTCATTTTTTTTCCTGGAGCATTTACACCAACATCAATAATCAACTCAGCCCCATTTAAAAATGCATTTACCCAAGCTTTTACCGGCGGACCACAAGTCATGGCCTCTGTTAACCAAATAGGTTTATTTACATCTACACTTTTTAATAAAGCTGCAAATTCATCTACCCAAAGTTCTTTATCACACTGTCCATCTGGACCACTTATATGGTGAATGTTTGCAATATCAAAATGATCTTTAATTTTTGGCAAAACTGATTTCCAATATTTTTTATTTTCAGGAAACATTCCTGCAGCACCAGCCATAACAATGACTGCATCTGGCTGTTTTTCCTTAATTACTTTGGAAGAAAAATTAAAAATTTCAACAAAGTCTTCCTCGCTTCCTTTAAAGAACATTTTAAACTCTGGTTCATTCATTACATCCCAATATTTTATAGATTTGGTTAATCCAGGCATATCATTTGAGCCATCACCATCATAACGATCAACTAACTTTAATAGAAAAGTTTTATAGTCATCCATTGAGCAAGGTTTACTTAAATATTTAGTAAATTTTTTTCCAAAAGGACTTCTAGCTTTTTTTCTTTTACACGATTTTTGCTCCCAATTTGCATGAGGCCAGATAGTAGCTAATATTGTTTGATTATGTTCTTGAGCATAAACGACATATTTATCAACTTCTTCCCAAGTAAACTTACCTTTTTCTTTTTCAATATGATTCCAAATAAAAGGTCCCGGATGAGGTCTAACCCATTGATTATCTTTACCTCGCATTTTTTCATCTCGCATTTCAGTTAATTCACCAAATCTTGATTGTGAATTTGCTAAATTAGTTAAAAATAAAAAAGATAGAAAAATAATTAATAATTTTTTCATCAAGACTTAAGAAGCTTATCTGATAAGTTTTGTAAGTTTTCTCCCCAGAAAACTTCTTTAGTAATTTTTTTAAAATCTACTTCAAAGACTGTAGACATTGCAGAAGCATAAATTGATCTTGAGTCTATTGTAGAATTTAAATCTCTTCCTTCAAATAATTCTTTTTTCTTTAATCCTGGCCAATCGGTGTGAACTTGTGCTTTTTTAACCAATCCACCAGCTAAAAATATAGCTGAACCATATCCATGCTCAGTCCCATTACTGCTATTTTGTTTAATTGTTCTTCCGAATTCGGTTAATGTAACTATTAAAGTATTATCAAACGACTCTTTTGACATTGCTTGTTTAATACCACTTACTATTCTATCATAATCTGAAAGACAATCAGCGTGAGCACCATCTGTTGCACCTTGTGCAGCATGTGTGTCGAATCCATCTACTTCAAAAACAGCTACTCTTGGTCCGTTATTTTTTGAAAGTTGTTGGCCTGCATTACTTGCAAGTACCCAGCTGTCGTCGCTCGCTGTATTTCTAAGTTCTCTAGTCATAATAGTGTTAAGATTTTCCCCTAACATTTTTTCATTATGCTCTTTATAGGCCTGATTAATAAGTTTGAGTGTATCATTACTTGGAAGCCTATCACCAACAGGAAAATAATTATTATTCATGGGCACACCTCTTATCAATAAGGGCATTGGTAAAGCTAAAGCTAAACCCTTGCCAGTCAAACCAGCAGTCTTCATTCCTCTACCTAACCATCCTGTTTTAACTTGATATGGAATTTTTCCCCCTGTCTCCATTAAGTTTTGTCCATCAAAATGAGATCTTCCAGTATAAGGAATATTAGTTGCGTGAACTATAGCGCCATTATCTTCATCCCATAATCTCTTAAATGTTTTTAGTGCAGGATGCAAATCAAAATCTGCAGTTAATTTTAAAGTCCTATCAAGATTAATTTTACTTCTAAGTTTCTCAAAATTTTTATCTCCTCTAATTGGAACAGCACATAGTCCATCCATTCCACCTCGTAACATTATAACTACCAAATTTTTTTTATGACTAGATTTCGCAAAAGTAGGCACACCAAATCCTGCGAAATACATTGAAGTTAATGCTGTGG
>CACMRS010000002.1 GCA_902616165.1 uncultured Pelagibacteraceae bacterium | reverse complement strand
TTACCAGCATATGATCAATGCTTAAAAGCCAGTCATGTGTTTAATATTTTAGATGCAAGAGGTGCAATCAGTGTTGCACAAAGAGCAGGTTATATAGCTAGAATAAGAGATATTACAAAATCTATAGCAGGCGTTTGGTTAGATAGTCAAAAATAATGTCAGAGTTTTTTTTAGAATTATTTAGTGAAGAAATACCGTCAGATCTTCAACAAAATTTAAGGGAAGACTTACTTAAAAGTTTTAATGATTTTTTTATAGAAAAATCAATTTTATTTAAAAAAAGTTCATCATACTCAACACCAAACAGACTAGTGGTATTGTTTGAAGGAGTTAAAAAAAATATTGTACTAAAATCTGAGGTGATTAAAGGTCCAAATATCAAGTCACCAGAGGTAGCACTGGAAGGGTTTGTCAGATCAAATAAAATCCTAAAAAAAGATCTCTACAAGAAGAAAACAGATAAGGGAGAATTTTATTTTTTTAAGACAAAATCGAAAAAATTGTACACACATGAATTGCTAGAGGAATTTATCCCAATATTGTTAAGTAAAATTCAATGGAAAAAATCAATGTATTGGGGAACTTTTGACCTAAATTGGGGGAGACCCTTAAAATCAATTCTAGCTGTCTTTGATAAAAAAAAATTAAACTTTAATTTTCATCACCTAACATCTTCTAACTCAACTTTTATTGATAAAGAATTTGAGGAAAACAAAAAGTCATTTTTAGAATTTAAAAATTATAAAAGTTTTTTTAAAAAAATAGACATTATTGTCGATCACAATGAAAGAAAAAAGCTAATAGAAAAAAAATTCAACAATATATTAAAAAATAAAAATATTAAGACTCAACATAATCCTAGATTACTTAATGAGGTTGTAGATTTAACAGATCAACCAAATATCCTTCTTTGTGAATTTGATAAGAAGTTTTTAAATATTCCAAAAGAAATATTAATTATTACTATGCAATACCATCAAAAATATTTTCCTATATTTGATAATAAAGAAAATATTACCAATGAGTTTTTAGTGGTTGCAAACAAAAAAGATAAAAAGGGATTAATTAAATTAGGAAATGAAAGAGTGGTTGAAGCAAGATTAAGTGATGCGGAATTTTTTTGGAAAAAAGATAAGTCTCAAAATATGGTCAAAAAAGTTACTGATTTAAAATCAATGAATTATTTTAGAGGATTAGGAAGTTATTTTGATAAAGCTCAAAGAATGAGAAAATTGGGTGGAATGATATCTGATGAACTTTTAATCAGTAAAGAAAAAGTTGAATTATCAGCATCAATTTGTAAAGTTGATTTATTATCAGAGCTAGTGGGTGAATTCCCAGAACTACAAGGTGTGATGGGAGGTTATTTTGCTATTGCACAAGGTTTTGATAAAGATTTGGCTTTGGCCATAAGTGAACAATATTTACCTACAGGCTCAGGCTCGAGAGTCCCAAAAAAACCATTTAGCATAGCTCTTTCTTTGGCTGATAAGATAGATACTTTAGTTGGTTTTTTTGGTTTAAATCAAAAGCCAACAAGTTCTAAAGATCCATATGCTCTAAGAAGATTAGCATTAGGAGTAATAAGAATAATAGTTGAAAATAAAAAAGATTTTAAAATAAAAGATCTAATTAATTATTCTTCAAACCTGTATTTAGATCAAGGTTTTAAAATTGATAACCAATCTTTACAAAACGAATTGTCAGATTTTTTAATGGATAGATTAAAATATCACATGAAGGAAGAAAATATTAGAAATGATATAATTCAAGCATCAATCAGTTCTTTTAGCTTAGATCAATGTGTTATTATTTTTAACAAAGCAAAATATTTAAATAAAATTATAAACAAACCAGATGGTTTAAATATTATTGCAAGCTATAAAAGAGCTTCAAACATTTTAGATGTTGAATTAAAAAATGATAAAATAGAATTATCAAATACAACTGATCCTGGTATTTTTAAAACTGAGTTAGAAAAAAACTTATTTAAAAAAATAAGTGAATTAAGGAAATATTTTTCAGGCATTAATAAAGATGAAAATTATGTTCAAACATTGGACAATTTAGCTGACATCAAAAGAGAGGTTTTTGACTTTTTTGACAATGTAATTGTGAACGAAGATGACCCGGTCATAAAGAAAAATAGGCTGGAACTAATCCAAATGATGTGTAAAACGTTCAACAATTATGTTAATTTTTCTCTAATCGACTCCCATTAATGAAAAAACTTATATTAAACTTTAATTCTAAGGAAAGTAAAAAAATTAAAAATCCTAAAAACTTCTTAGGAGGAAAAGGTGCTAATCTTTCTGAAATGGGAAGAATGGGTCTGCCAGTGCCTCCTGGTTTTATAATATCTACAAAAGTTTGTGAAATTTTTTACAAAGATAAAAAAAAATTAAATAAAAATTTAATCTCTCAAATTAAAAAAGAATTAAAATTTATTGAAAAAGATGTTTCTAAAAAATTTGGAGACCTAAAAAATCCACTTTTGTTGTCTGTGCGTTCTGGTGCAAGAGTTTCAATGCCAGGTATGATGGATACTATTCTAAATCTAGGTCTTAACGATAAAACAGTAAAAGCTTTAGCAATTAAATCTTCCAATGGAAGATTTGCAAAAGATAGTTATAGAAGATTTATTCAAATGTACGGTAATGTGGTGATGGGAGTTGAAGGTTATCATTTTGAGGAATTAATTGAAAATTATAAACTTACCAAAGGTGTTTTGTTAGACACAGATCTAGATGAAAGTGATTGGGATGGATTAATAGAAGACTTTAAAAGGACAGTAAAAGAAAAGGCAAAAAAAGATTTTCCTCAAGATGTTTATGAACAATTGTTAGGAGCAATAATTGCAGTATTTTTATCTTGGGAAAGTAATAGAGCAAAAGTTTATAGAAAACTCAATCAAATCCCAGCTGATTGGGGCACTGCTGTAAACGTCCAATCAATGGTTTTTGGAAATATGGGTGATGATTGTGCTACAGGAGTTGTGTTTACAAGAAATCCATCAGATGGATCAAATGAAATATATGGTGAGTATTTAATTAATGCGCAAGGCGAAGATGTTGTAGCGGGTACAAGGACTCCTCAATACATAACAAAAAAAGCTAGGATAGATGCTAAAGTGATAGAATTATCAATGGAAGAATCTATGCCTAAAGTTTTTAAAGAACTTCAAAAAATTTTGAAAAAATTAGAGATGCATTACAAAGATATGCAAGACGTAGAGTTTACAGTCGAAAATAGTAAACTATGGATGCTTCAAACAAGATCAGGAAAAAGAACAGCAAAATCTGCAGTCAAAATTGCAGTTGATATGGTTAAAGAAAAATTAATTTCTAAAAAGGAAGCTGTATTAAGAATTGACCCAAACTCTTTAGACACACTTTTGCACCCTACTTTGGATGAAAAGAGTTCAATAAATGTGATAGCAAATGGTCTACCAGCCTCACCAGGTGCGGCCAGTGGTAAAGTTGTGTTTACATCAGAAGAGGCTGAAAGATTAAACGCAATGATGCAAGATACAATTTTGGTCAGAGTAGAGACCTCTCCAGAAGATATACAAGGAATGCATGCTGCTAAAGGAATTTTGACTGCTAGAGGAGGAATGACAAGTCATGCAGCAGTTGTTGCAAGAGGTATGGGTAGACCATGTGTATCAGGATCAAGTGAAATTGACATAAGCTATGAAAATAAATCTTTTAAAACTTCTTCAATGGAGATTAAAGAAGGAGATGTAATCACTATTGATGGCTCAACTGGAAGAATTATTTCTGGAAGTGTTTCAACTGTGAAACCTGAAATATCTGGCGATTTTTCTAAGTTAATGTCTTGGGCAGATAGCTTTAGGAAATTAAAAGTAAGGACGAATTCTGAGACTCCAAAAGATACCAAAACAGCAAAAGATTTTGGTGCAGAGGGTATTGGATTGTGTAGAACTGAACATATGTTTTTTGATGAAGAACGAATTTTGTCAGTAAGAGAAATGATATTATCTAAAACAAAAGAAGACAGAGCAAAAGCGTTAGAAAAACTTTTACCTCATCAAAGAAAAGATTTTATAGAAATATTTAAAATTATGAATGGATTACCTGTAACTGTAAGGTTATTAGATCCTCCATTGCATGAATTTTTACCACATACAAATAAGGAAATTAATGAGGTAGCTAAAATAGTTAATCTTCCAGTTAAAGAGGTTCTTTCTAGAATTGAGGAACTTCATGAGCAAAATCCAATGCTAGGCCATAGGGGCTGTCGTCTAGGAATTTCTTTTCCTGAAATTTATGAAATGCAATGTAGAGCAATTTTTGAGGCTTTAGCACACCTCAAAAAAGGTAAAATTAAATCCGCATTTCCAGAAGTAATGATACCTTTAGTGTCTACAGAGGCTGAGATAAAAATTATGAAAGATTTAGTCATTGAAACTGCAAGCCAAGTTCAAAAAGAACATAAAATGAAAATAGAATTTTTAGTAGGCACAATGATTGAATTACCTAGAGCTGCAATAAAAGCTAAAGAAATTGCAAAACATGCTGAATTTTTTAGTTTTGGAACAAATGATTTAACACAAACTACTTTTGGGATTAGCAGAGATGACAGTGGTAAATTTTTGAATGATTATTTAGAAAACAAAATTTTTTCTGTTGATCCTTTTGTTTCAATAGATGAAGGAGTTTCAGATTTAGTTGAAATAGCAGCTGAAAAAGGGAGAAAACAAAATAAAAATTTAAAATTAGGAATTTGTGGAGAGCATGGTGGAGATCCTTATAGTATATCTTTTTGTGCCAATGTAGGATTAAATTATGTTTCATGTTCGCCATATAGAGTTCCAGTTGCTAGATTAGCTGCTGCTCAGGCAGAGCTTAAAAAAAAAAGGTATAGATGAAAAAAGAATTAAAATAGTTATTTATAAAATTTGATTATTAATACCTAACTTAATGAAATTTTTTAAAAAAATATTCTCACCAGCAATTTTATCTTTTTCTCTTTTACTTTTAACTTATACACTCTATAAATCTGAAATATATTGGGATGGCAACAAAAGAAGTTATTACTTAACTTACTATTTTATATCTTCATTATTTGTATTTTTTTCAGTAACTACATTCTTTTTTAGTCAAAAAACTAAAGAATACTTAGTAATTTCAATCATAAGTGTATTGATAAGTTTATACCTTTTTGAAGGATATATAATTTACAAAGAATCAATAAAAAAAAAGGTTTATCAAAATCAGACTGGAAATAAGTGGGATGATCGTAGTTTAATTCAAGTTTTCGAAGATTTAAAAAAAAAAAATAAAAAAGCTGTAGTTACAATAGGTTCAAAAAAATATAATAATAATAACCTTCCAATTTTTAGTCTCTCGGGTATCTCAAATTCTGAGACCTTACATTGTAATGAAAATGGATATTATTCAATCTTTGATAGTGATAGATATGGATTTAATAATCCAAATAATGAATGGGATCAAAAAGAAGTAGAATATCTTTTAGTTGGCGACTCCTTTGTTCAAGGTGAATGTGTTAATAGACCAAATGATATTACTTCTGTTTTAAGAACCTTGTCAGGTAAATCAGCATTAAATTTGGGTCAAGGAGGTGCTGGCCCAATGTCAATATATGCCATTTTAAGAGAATATTTAAATACAAATGTAAAAAAAGTTTTATGGATTTATTATGAAGGTAATGACTTAGAAGATCTAGAACGTGAAAAACGTAATAATATTTTGAATAATTATTTGAATGATCCAAATTTTACTCAAAATCTAAAATTTAGACAAAGTGAAATTGATGTCCTGGCAACTAATTACATTTTAAAAAGTAAAAAAAATAAAAAATTAGAAAATCATGTAAATTCTTTTACATTAAAAATTGTAAATTTTTTCAAAATGAATAATTTAAGAAGCAAGTATCAACTTCTGTTAAATCCTAAATTTATTTATAAATTGGTAATAAAAAAAACATCACCCCAATCATTATCAGAGTTTAAAAAAATATTACTATTATCCAAAGAGCTTGTTAATAAAAATAATTCAAAATTATATTTTGTTTATCTTCCTGAGTATGATCGTTTTAAATTAAATTATGATAATAAAAGTTACAATTCTGTAAAAAATATAATATCTGAATTAGACATCCCTTTTATAGACTTAAATAAAGAAGTTTTTGAAAAAGAGGAAAATCCATTAAAACTTTTCCCATTTGAGTTGTTCGGTCATTATAATGTTGAGGGTTATAAAAAAGTTGCTGAAAATATTTATAAACTAACAAATGAGTAGGCGAATTCTATTTCTCGTCTTTTGATCAAAAATATATAGATAATAATACTTTTTTAAAAACTTGTGTAAAATTTTTTGAAAAAATTTGTTTAGTTTTATAGTTTTTAAATAACTTTTAAGGTGAACATATGTTGTGGTATACACAATTTATGGATAATTTATTAAATAAAATATTTTATAATTTAAAAATACCTCACAAAATACCAAAAAAAATATTAAACAAGTTAAATTATTATTTTAGTTATAAAAAATATAATCAAAATTTTTTTGAGAAAGAACAAAATGAAATATTTAAATATTTTGGTTTAAATAGACAAGAGGGAGTTAAAAAGTTAATACTAATAAAAAAAGATCTTGATTTTAAATCAAGAAATAGTGGAATGAGTTCAGAACATGAGGTTATTTTCTCAAGTCTTTCTCTTAATAGCAATAAATCACTCACTGATATATTAGAAATAGGTACATTCGATGGTTACAACTCTTTATTATTATCAAATTTGTTTCCTAATTCTAATATTGATACTATTGACTTACCTGAAACTGATGAAGATTTTATAAATTATTTAATTATCAAAGATAATGTTAGTAAATTTATTCAAGAAAGGAATATTATTTTATCTAAAAATAAAAATATTAATTTTTTTTCACTTAACTCATTAAAGTTATTAAATTATAAAAAAAAATATGATTTAATTTGGATTGATGGTTCTCACGGATATCCTGTAGCTTGTATTGATATTATTAACTCACTTCATATTTTAAAAGAAAATGGTTTAATATTATGTGACGATGTTCTTTTAAAATTAAATCATAGTAATTCAGATAGGATGTATGGTTCAATAGCTACTTATGAAACATTAAATGAATTAAAAAAACAGAATTTAATTGACTTTGGATTGGTATATAAAAGATTGAGTGCCAAGTATAACTGTATAGAAAAAAGAAGAAAATTTGTAGCAATTGTTTCAAAAATGTAATTTTTAAAACTTTGAATTAAAATAAAGTCAGGGTTTTTATACGGTTTAATGTTGCTATAAAAATCCAAAACTAGACTTAAAATTTAATATTATTTTCAATTAAAATTTTGTTTATTCTTGATTTAGAATTTGTGATGAATTAATCGTTCCTTAGTTTAAGGGGCGTTCTGTTGCCAGGTGCCCCAGACCCCGGAACTTAATTAAAATTAATTAAGCTGCAAGTGCGTAACTTTCGTTAGCAATTATAAATTAGCCCGTTTCGGTGGAACAATCCCGAACGAAAGAATAGCTTTTAGTCACCCGTCGATCCTAGTTCACCCCCATAAATTATATTGGTGGAGGTGGTGGGTACTGCCCCCACGTCCGTAATGGTTATTACGAAATTCGTTTATCGTTATAGTTAGAAAACTAACAACAAAATTATATATAAATTGAAAATATTTTAAACATATAAAATTTAATAGTGATATCAATTTAGATTAAATAATATTAATTTTATTAATAATTTACAATTATGAACTTAATTAGAATATTTAATGATAAACCAAATTATATTTTTTATTTACTAATTTTTAGTTTTATATTGTTAATTAGATTTCCCTTTTTTTTTGTTGATTTTCTAGATTCTGATGAAGCTACACTTATATTGAAAGGTTTAGCAATAACTCAAGGAAAAATACCTTATGTAGATTTTCATAACTACAAGCCGCCTATTTCAGGATATTTTTTAACAATTCCTATGTATTTTGCTGATAATAGTTTGTTTGCTATTAGATTTTTTACAGCCATTATAGTGTCACTAAGTAGTATTTTTTTATACAAAATTTGTAAAATATATAATTTCTCTAAATCTAATTCTTTTCTATGTAGTATAATTTTCGGTATTGTTGTTTCATTTGTAGCAAGATCAATAAAATCACAATCATTTTATTCTGAACATATTTCAGTTCTACTTATATTAGTTAGTTTTTATCTTTTTTTAAAAATTTTAGAAAAAAGAAATAATTTTATTTTTATTCTTCAAGGATTATGTTTAGGTATTGCTACATTAAACACTCCATATTTAGCACTTTTTGCTGTAATTTTTTCTATTTTACCATTTTTTTTTCTGAGAAATAAAACTAAAGAAAAGTTATTTAGTTCGATCAGTATAATCTTTGGTGGATTTATAACATTGTTTATTTTTTTAATATATTTTTATACTAAATTTCCAAATATAATTTCTTATACAATTTCATCAGCACTTAGAGAATTTATTTATACTGTGCCAGAAACTATTTATTTATTAATAGGAGCTGGTCTTCATATAAATAGTATTAAATTTTTTAGTGCTTTTTTTATATGGGTTTTAGGTTTTTGTGGAATGCTACATATTTTTTATACAAAAAATTTTAAAAAAAAGTATTTGATTTTAATTACTGTTTTAATTGTCCTCTCATTTAATATAATTTTGATTTTATATCCGTCAGGTAGATATTTGATTATAATAGCTCCTTTCTTTTGTATTTTGCTTTTTTATTTATTTAGTATTAGCTTTTTTCAAAAATACAAAATTATAAAAAACTTAATAATATTGTTAATCTTTTTTTTTCCTTTAATTGATTGGTATAATCAAATTTTATTATTAAAAAAAATAAATATTAATGAAAAAACTTATACTTATGGTTTATGTACAAATTTATATGCTAATTTGGAAAAAAAAAATTTTTTAGAAAAGAAAGTATATTATCAGGATTGTCATATAAACTATTTTTTTTCAAACAATCTTCCTATACTTGACGTATATCATCCTGACGATATTTTTCATAAAGATAGAATGAAGCCATTCAATAAAAAAAATTTAGGAGATGAATTATTTAATAAAAATCCAGAAATTCTAGTACTTACAGAAGATTTATCTAAATTTGTAAAAAATTTAAATTTTGTAGATATTAATCTCAATGAGGTTTTAAAAAGATTTAAAATATCTTTTAAATCTTCAGACTTTATTATTTATCAGCTCAAATCTAAATAATTATACTATTTAAAACAAATAAAATTATAAAATAATTTTGTTTGTTTTTACTATTTTATAGTAAATAATAACCCTTAATAGCTCAAAGAGGTATTGAAAGTTTTGTAGAGCAAAAACTTTTATTGTTGATTCATTATACATTTTATATTTGAGGGCCACAGATTTTAATTGCATTTTTGATCTATGAAACAATATCATTAATTCTGCATCTAAAAAAAATTTTTTTGATATAAACTGATATCTATTAAAATTTTTTGGTTTTTTAAATCCTTTTAATCCTGCTTGTGTATCTCCTATGTTTTTATCTAAAAGGATTGTATTGATGATTATTGAAACAAAATTACTTATGAAGTGACGGCATAACTGATAAAAAGTTAAATTCTTACTTAAAAGCTTACTCTTTTTTGACCTTCTATTAATATAAACAAAATTATTTTTTTTAAGTAAATTAATGACTTTATCAAGGTAATTAAAATATGGGATATCATCATCTATCAATACTATTTTTTCGTATTTTGCTTTTCTAATACCCTTAATTATTGAGCTAGATTTTCCCAGATTTTTAAAATTAGAGATAATTTTTATGTTTTTTTTTTTAATTTTTTTCAAAACTGAAAGTGTATTATCGACACTTCCATCATCAACAACAATTAATTCGTATAATATTTTTTTTTTATTTAATTTTTCGATTAGTTTCCTTATAGAATTCTTAATTATTTTGCTAGAATTTAAACAAGGAATTATAAATGATAACTTCATATTCAATTGATAGTTGAAGATGTATATAAGTTAAAGTTATTTATGTAAATTTTATTAATTATCAATATTTTTTAGTATATATCTGCCGTTAATGAGTCTTACAACTGATCAAAAAAAAGAAATTCAAGATTTACAATCTCAACAATATAAAACTAAACGTGTTACGGTTTCGACTTTGGAAAATATTTTATATGAGGCTATTCCAGCCTTGGATCATGGTTTTGTAAGAGTTATTGATTACATGGGTGATGATACATCTATCGTCCAAGCTGCAAGAGTTTCTTATGGTAAAGGAACAAAAAAAATTTCAACTGACTCGGGTTTAATTAAATATTTAATGAGACACTGGCATAGCACTCCATTTGAAATGTGTGAAATAAAATACCATATTAAACTTCCTATTTTCATTGCACGACAATGGATTAGACATAGGACAGCAAATGTTAATGAATACTCTGCGAGGTATTCAATTCTAGATAAAGAATTTTATTTACCTTCACAAGAAAATTTAGCTGCTCAATCTACAAGTAACAGACAAGGTAGAGGGGATGTTTTAGAAGGTAAACAAGCAGAGGAAGTTTTGGAACTTTTAAAAAATGATGCAGAGAGAACTTATGATAACTATGAGACAATGCTTAATGAAAGATTTGATGGATCAACTATCAATGAAAATAAAAAAGGTCTAGCAAGAGAACTTGCAAGAATGAATTTAACATTAAATACATATACCCAATGGTATTGGAAAACTGATTTATTAAATTTGATGAACTTTTTGAGACTAAGAGCTGATAGTCATGCACAATATGAAATTAGAGTTTATGCCGACATTATGTTGGACACTTTAAAAAAATGGGTTCCAACAACTTATGATGCTTTTATGGATTACAGAATTGGTGCAACCGAGGTTTCTGCAAAAGGAAAATTAACTATTCAAAAACTTATCAAAGGTGAAAATGTAGATCTTGAAAGCTCTGGGTTATCAAAAAGAGAATGGAATGAATTAATGACTGCTTTTGATCTTAAAGATAAGTTGATCTAATTTTTTTAGCAAAATTTAAATATAATTTAGAAATTTCATGCTCAGGGTTAGCCTCTACAATTGGTTTTCCCTCGTCCGCAGTTTTACCAACTTCAGGGTTAATTGGGATTTCACCTAAAAATTCTTTTTGGAATTCTTCTGCAGTTTTTTTAACCCCACCTTCTCCAAAAATTTTGTATCTTTTTCCATCATCTCCAATAAAAAAACTCATATTATCAATCAAACCTAAAATTTTAACACCAAGTTTATCAAACATTTTAATCCCTCTTTTAACATCTAAAAGAGCAACTTCTTGAGGTGTACTTACAATTATTGCACCATCCATTTTAATTTCTTGAGAAAAAGTAAGCTGAGTATCACCAGTTCCTGGTGGCATATCAACAATAATAAAATCTAAATCTTTCCAATTTACTTTCTGAGTAAAAGTTTTAATTGCACTTGTTACCATTGGACCGCGCCATATCATCGGAGTTTGTTGATCAGCTAAAAAACCAATTGACATACATTGAATGTCGTATTTTGTAATTGGATCTAGTTTTTGACCATCACTTTTTGGTTTTTCATGAATATTAAACATTTTGGGGATTGATGGACCATAAATATCTGCATCTAAAAGACCAACTTTGCATCCAACTTTTTTCAAAGCTAAAGCAAGATTCGTCGCAAATGTAGATTTTCCAACACCACCTTTTGCGCTAGATATTGCTATAGTAAACTTTGTTCCAAGAATAGGATTTTTAGTGAATTTTTTAGGCTCTAACTTACTTTTCATTGCGGCACTAAGTTCAGGTTTTTTATCAGGCATAAAAGTATCATTACTTGTTTTTTGCAATAAAGACACTATATACTTTGGCATATGTCGGACAATTTCAAAGATCAAAGTCCTTGGGGATCACCTCCTGGTGGAGGTGGTAGTGGTAATGGATCAGGTAGAGGCCCAACACCCCCAAATATTGACGAACTAATTAGAGATCTGCAAGATAAAATAAAAAAATTTTTACCAGGTGGAAAAACATCAGGAGGAAAATCAATAAGTCTGATTTTATTAGTTTTAGTTTTTGTATGGTTGGCTAGTGGTCTTTATAGAGTACTGCCAGATGAACAAGGAGTGGTATTAAGATTTGGTAAGTTTGTAAAAACTACACAGCCTGGTTTGAACTATCATATACCTTTTCCTGTTGAAACTGTGCAAACGCCAAAAGTCACTAAAGTTAATCGAATGGATATTGGTTTTAGATCAGAGAGAGACAGTGGTTTCTCCACAGGTGGTGGGGTTGCTGACGTGCCACAAGAAAGCTTGATGCTAACTGGAGATGAAAATATTGTTAATATAGACTTTTCAGTATTTTGGGTAATTAAAGATGCAGGTAATTTTTTATTCAAAATTCAAGATCCAGAGGGAACTGTTAAAGCTGCTGCTGAAACTGCAATGAGAGAAGTAATCGCAAAAAGTGATATCCAACCAATCTTGACTGAAGGAAGATCAAAAATTGAGCTCGAAACTCAAGAAATTATTCAAACAATTTTAGATGATTACGAAAGTGGAATTCAAATTACGCAAGTGCAAACTCAAAAAGCTGACCCGCCTGATCAAGTAATTGATGCATTTAGGGATGTACAGGCTGCTAGAGCGGACATGGAGAGATCAAAAAATGAAGCTGAAGCTTATGCAAATGATGTAATACCAAGAGCACGAGGGGAAGCACAAAAAATTTTACAAGCAGCAGAAGCATATAAAAAAGAAGTTGTTGCAAAAGCAGAAGGTGAAGCAAGTAGATTTATAGCTATTTACAATGAGTATAAAAATGCGAAAGCAGTTACTCAAGAGAGAATGTATCTAGAAACTATGGAAAAAGTTTTAGCTGATATTGATAAAGTAATTATAGAAAAAAATGCAGGTTCAGGAGTAGTTCCATATTTACCTTTACCTGAACTAAAAAAGAAAGCGACAAATTAAAATGAAAGCTGGAAAAATATTAGCAGGAGTATTAGTTGCAATTGGTGTTGTAGCTTTTTTATCAGTAATTATAGTTAAAGAGGTTAACCAAGCAATTATTCTTCAATTTGGTGATCCAAAAAGAATTATAATGAAGCCGGGATTAAATTTTAAAATTCCTTTCATCCAAAATGTTGTTTATTTAGATAAAAGAATTTTGAATTTAGATGCTCCACCAGAAGAGGTTATTGCATCAGATCAAAAACGTTTAATAGTAGATGCATTTGCAAGGTTTCAAATTATTGATCCACTAAAATTTTACATTTCTGTTGGAAATGAAAGAGTTGCAAGATCTAGATTATCGACAATTATAAATTCAAGAATTAGAAATGTGTTAGGTCAAGAAGAGTTACAAACTCTATTATCTAAAGATAGATCTAAACAAATGGCTTTAATTAAAGAAGGTGTTAATAACGAAGCGCAAAACTTTGGTATAAACATTGTTGATGTGAGAATTAAAAGAGCAGATTTACCTCAAGCTAACAGTGACGCAATTTATAGAAGAATGCAGACCGAAAGGGAAAGAGAAGCAAAAGAGTTCAGAGCAAAAGGTGCGGAGATGGCCGTCACTATAACCTCAACTGCTGACAAAGAAGTTACTGTAATTTTAGCAGATGCTCAAAAACAATCTGAGATAATGAAAGGGGAAGGTGATGGAGAAAGAAACAAAATATTTGCTGATGCCTTTGGTCAAGATCCAGAATTTTTTGCTTTCTATAGAGCTATGCAGGCATATGAAAAAGCTCTTATTGGTGGTGAAACTTCTTTAATTTTATCACCTGACAGTGAATTTTTTAAATTTTTTGGAAACATAAAACCAGAAATCCAACAATAATTCTTTAATGCGTGAGCTAGTTATAGCTTTTGGTCTTTTCTTATTTATTGAGGGAATTTTGTACGCCTTATTTCCAGCAAAAATGAAAAGTATGTTAAAAAAGTTAGAACTTGTTAAAGATAGTCAGCTTAGATCAGGTGGACTTATTTTTGCTGTAATAGGCTTTATAATTATTTATTTTATTAAGAGCTAATATGAATAAGATTAAACTTATATTCTTAACCCTTGTTATATCACTTAGCTTTTCGTTAAATGTAAACTCCAAACCAGTTCCTGCATCATTTGCAGATCTGGCTGAAAAATTAATGCCATCTGTGGTAAATATTTCTACTACAACTACTGTAGTGACAAACACCAATCCTTTTCCTTTTCAATTTCCTCCAGGCTCTCCTTTTGAGGATATGTTTAAAGAATTTGGAACACCTCAGGAAAGACAATCAGCTGCATTAGGTTCTGGATTTATAATTGATGAGAAAGGAATTGTTGTTACAAATAATCATGTAATACAAGATGCTGACGATATTATTGTTAGAGTAAATGGGGATCAAGAATTTCAAGCTAAGGTTTTAGGTGCTGACCCTTTAATGGATATTGCTGTTTTACAATTAGAAACAGATGAAAAGTTTATCCCGGTTGCATTCGGAGACTCTGATAAAGCAAGAATTGGTGATTGGGTTTTAGCAATTGGAAATCCGTTTGGTTTAGGGGGAACTGTTACTGCTGGAATTATTTCAGCAAGAAATCGATCAATTGGCTTATCAAGATATGAAGATTTTATACAAACAGATGCATCTATAAATTCTGGAAATTCAGGTGGACCACTCTTTGATATGGAAGGAAATGTAATTGGAATTAATACAGCAATTCTTGGACGTAATGGTTCTATTGGAATTGGATTTTCTATACCATCAAATAGTGCCCAAATTGTAATCAAACAATTAATTGAATTTGGTGAAACAAAAAGAGGCTGGCTTGGTGTAAGAATTCAAGATGTTACAAAAGAAATTGCTGATGTTGAAAAACTAGATAAAGCAAGAGGAGCACTTGTTGCAAGTGTTGCTGAAAATAGTCCTTCAGAAAAAGCAGGAATACAAGCTGGTGATATTATTTTAGAATTTAATGGAGAAAAAATAAATCAAATGAAAGAACTCCCAGCTATTGTTGCAAGAACTGAAGTTGGCAAAAAAGTTGAAGTTAAAATTTGGAGAGACAAAAAAGAAATAATTAAAAATGTTATTTTAGGAAGATTAGAAACCTCAGATGATTTTAAAATAAGTAAAAATCAAGAAACTAAACCGCAGTTTAATGAAGAGATTATTGAAAGTTTAAGAATTGCGGTTAGACCTTTGACTAAAGAGGATATTAAAAATAGAAAATTACCAAACCAAACAACAGGAGTTGTAATTACTAAAATTGCAAATAACAGCCCTGTGGCAAATTCAATACAGCTTAATAGTATTATTGTTGAAGCTCAGAAGAAGAGAATTAAATCTGCTGATGATTTGAGAAATATTACTGAAGAAGTTCTAAATTCAAATCAGAAAACAGTTTTATTAGCAATTTATAATAATCAAAATCAACGAAGATACATTGGTGTTAAGCTAGACTGATAATGGATTTAAAATCCAAGATTATATTAATCTCAGGTCCAACAGCTTCAGGAAAATCTAGTTTTGCAATCAAGTTTGCAAAAAAAGTTAATGGAGAGATTATTAATGCAGATAGTATGCAAGTGTACAAACAGCTTAAAATTTTATCAGCTAGACCAGATCCAAAAAAATACCAGAAAATAAAACATCATTTATATGGTTTTCATAATGTGACAAAAAATTTTTCTACAGGTGATTGGCTTAAGCTTGTAATTAAAAAAATTAGGGAGGTTCAAAAAAGAAAAAAAACTCCAATTCTTGTTGGAGGCACAGGCTTATACTTTAAAGCTTTGACTGATGGTTTAGTTAAAATACCAAATATTTCATTAAAATTAAGAACTCAAATTAGAGATTTGCAAAAAAAACTTGGACAAAAGAAGTTTTATGAAAAACTATTAAATTTAGATCCATCCTCAATAGGAAAAATAAACCCTACAGACACTCAAAGATCTATCAGAGCTTATGAAGTAAAAAAGTTCACAAAAAAATCTTTACATGAATGGTTTAAAAACACAAAATCAAACTTCTTAGAAGATGATTTTTTTAAAGTTTATATTGATTACCCTAGACAAGAACTAATTGAACGTATCAATGTAAGAACAAGTGAGATGATAGAAAATGGAGCAATAAAGGAAGTAAAAAATTTCATAAAGCTAAGGGTAAGAAAAGATAAAAGCGCCAACAAGGCCATTGGAGTTAATGAAATTAGAGAATATTTAAAAAATCAAAAAAATTTGAATGATACTAAAGAAAAAATAGCCATAAAAACTAGACAATACGCTAAAAGACAAAGCACTTGGGCTAGAGGGCACATGACGAGCTGGATAAAATTAAAGCCACAAGACATAAAAAAATTTTTAAAAAAAATTTAAAATTTTCATTCTTAAACTTGACCAATGAGTACAACTTCAGCTAGATTGCATAATGCCAAAATTATTTACTGGAGCAGAAATCGTATTTAAATGTCTTGAAGACCAAAAGGTAGAGCATATCTTTGGTTACCCAGGTGGAGCAGTGTTACCGATTTATGATGAATTAAAAAATCATCCATCTATAAAACATATTTTAGTTAGACATGAACAAGGTGCTGGCCACGCAGCTGAAGGATATGCAAGATCATCTGGAAAACCAGGAGTAGTTTTAGTTACATCAGGTCCTGGAGCTACAAATGTTGTAACTGCCTTAACAGATGCTTACATGGACTCAGTTCCATTGGTTTGTATTTCTGGTCAGGTCCCAACACATTTGATTGGAACTGATGCTTTTCAAGAATGTGATACTACCGGAATTACAAGGCCATGTACGAAACACAATTGGTTAGTTAAAGACATAAATGATCTTTCAAAAGTAATGCATGAAGCATTTAGAGTTGCAACAACAGGAAGACCTGGACCAGTTTTAATTGATATTCCTAAAGATGTTCAGTTTGCAAAAACAAAATATAAAAAACCAATTAAAGAAAAAAAATTAAATGGAACATCACATAATAAATTTTCTCAAGCTCAAATTGATGAACTAGTAAAACTATTAAGCAAAGCAAAAAAACCAGTTATTTATAGTGGTGGAGGAGTGATAAACTCAGGACCAAAAGCAAGCCAGGCTTTAAGAGAATTTGTGGATTTAACTGGTTTTCCAATTACTTCTACTCTTCAAGGTTTGGGAGCATACCCTGGAGATGATGGGCAATTTTTAGGAATGCTTGGAATGCATGGTACTTATGAAGCAAATAATGCAATGCATGATTGTGATTTATTAATTAACATTGGTGCAAGGTTCGATGATCGTATTACTGGAAAAATAGATGAGTTTTCACCAAATTCAAAAAAAGTTCATATTGATATTGATCCATCATCAATTAATAAAATTATCAAGGTTGATCTTGCAATAGTTGGAGATGTTACGAGTGTTATAAGTAAAATAAATAAAACAATTACAAAAAGTAAAAATGGTCATAGTAAGTCCAACAAATCAAATATTGCTAAATGGTGGGAACAAATAGAGAAATGGAGAGAAAAAAATTCTCTTGATTTTGTTAACAGTGACGAAAGTATTAAACCTCAACATGCTGTGCAAAGACTCTATGAATTAACTAAAAATAAAGATACTTATGTTACTACTGAGGTTGGACAACATCAAATGTGGGCAGCTCAGCATTATAAATTTAATAAACCAAACAGATGGATGACATCTGGTGGTTTAGGAACTATGGGTTATGGATTACCAGCAGCAGTTGGTGTGCAAATCGCTCATCCTGAAAAATTAGTAATTGATATTGCGGGAGAAGCCTCAGTTTTAATGACCATGCAAGAAATGTCTACCGCAGTTCAGTACAATCTTCCTATAAAAATATTTATTCTAAATAATCAATATATGGGAATGGTAAGACAGTGGCAGGAATTGTTGCATGAAAAAAACTATTCTGAAAGTTACTCTGAAGCATTACCAGATTTTATGAAAATGGCAGAAGCTTACGGGTGCAAAGGTATTAAAGCTGACAATCCATCTGAACTTGATTATAAAATTCAGGAAATGATCGACTATAATGGACCTGTTATTTTTGATTGTCATGTAGATCCTAATGAAAATTGTTTTCCAATGATTCCATCTGGAAAACCTCACAATCAAATGATCTTGGGTCCAAATGATCAAGAGGATAATAAAATTAAGGGAAAAGGCAAAGCTTTAGTATAATTAAAATGCCAAAATCAAAATCAGCCTATAGTGTACCTACAAAGAAAGAAAAACCAGAAACGTATATTTTTGTTGTGTGGGTTGATAATGAAGCTGGCGTACTTGCTAGAGTTGTCGGTCTTTTTTCAGGAAGAGGGTATAATATAGAGTCTTTAGCAGTTGCTGAAGTTGATGCAATTAAAAATATTTCAAGAATAACAATCGTCACTACAGGAACCCCACAAGTAATAGATCAAATTAAGCTTCAATTAACTAAACTAGTTCCTGTTCACAAAGTAGCAGAATTCCAGAGGGAAGATAAAAATGTAATTTTTAAAGAAATGGCTTTATTTAAAGTTGTTGGCAAAAGAAATAAAATAGAAAAATGTTTAAATGCTTGTAAAAGATTTAATCCCATAATATTAGACAAAACTAAAACCTCTGCAGTAATTCAGATTACTGCACTAAGACGAGAAATTGATAAAATGAATAAAAAATTAAAGCCCTTTGGACTTATTAGCACTTCGAGAACTGGGGCGGTAGCTATGACAAGAGGTGCTAAAATATTTAATTAATTTAATAGGAGAAATAATATGAAAATGTTTTATGAAAAAGATGCAGATGTAAATTTAATTAAAAGTAAAAAAGTTGCAATTTTTGGATATGGTAGTCAAGGTCATGCCCATGCATTAAATTTAAAAGACAGTGGAGTAAAAGATATTGTTGTAGCATTAAGAGAAGGCTCATCTAGTGCAGCTAAAGCAGAATCAAAAGGACTAAAAGTAATGAATTTATCTGATGCTGCTGAATGGGCAGATGTAGTAATGATTTTAACACCAGATGAACTACAAGCAGAAATTTATAAGAATCATATCGAACAGAGAGTAAGAGAAGGGACAAGTATTGCATTTGCTCATGGTTTAAATGTTCATTATGATTTAATTAAAGCCAGAAAAGATTTAGATGTTTTTATGGTTGCTCCAAAAGGGCCAGGTCATTTGGTAAGAAGCGAATATGAAAAAGGAGGTGGAGTGCCTTGTTTATTTGCAGTACATCAAAATGGTTCAGGAAAAGCTAGAGACCTAGCTTTGTCTTATGCTTCAGCAGTTGGTGGAGGAAGATCAGGAATTATTGAAACTACATTTAAAGACGAAGTCGAAACAGATTTATTCGGTGAACAAACTGTATTGTGTGGAGGTTTAGTTGAACTAATCAAAAATGGTTATGAAACTTTAGTTGAAGCAGGATATGAACCTGAAATGGCATACTTTGAAACTGTTCATGAAGTTAAATTAATTGTTGATTTAATTTATGAGGGTGGAATTGCAAACATGAATTATTCAATATCAAATACTGCTGAATATGGCGAATATCAATCAGGACCAAGAGTAGTAAATAAAGAGGAAACTAAAAAAAGAATGAAGGAAGTTTTGGCTGAAATCCAATCAGGAAAATTCACTAAGGAGTGGATGGATGAATGTAAAAATGGTCAGAAAAATTTTCTAGCTACAAGGGCTAAATTAGCTGAGCATCCAGTTGAAAAAGTTGGTGCTGAACTTAGAGCTATGATGCCTTGGATTGGTAAGAAAAAATTAGTTGATAGTGATAAAAGTTAAATTTTATCAGTAAATTATTGCTACTATAATTCAATTATTTCACTTATACTTTTTTAAATAAATTTTAAAAATGAGAGGAATAATGAAGACTAAAAATATAGTAAGAATACTATTGTCATTAGTTCTAGTATTCGGATTTTCTTCAGCATGGGCGAAAACTATCAAATGGTCTATGCAAGGAGACAGCCTAACACTAGATCCACATGCACAAAATGAGGGTCCAACTACTCAAGTATCTAGACAAGTTTACGAAGCTCTAGTTCAAAGAGGCTTGGACATGAAAATAGGGCCTGCTTTAGCAACAAAATGGAAAGCTACTGATCCAAATACTTGGATTTTTACTTTAAGAGAAGATGCTAAGTTTTCAGATGGTTCTGGAATGACATCAGCAGATGTTGTTTTTAGTATATTAAGAGCTAAGCAAAGAACATCTGACTTTAAAGAATACATTAGTACTGTTGCTAATGTTGAAGCAGTTGGAGATTACTCAGTTAAAATAACTACAAGTAAACCTAACCCTATTCTTTTAAACCAATTGTCTAACATTTTTATTATGTCTAAAGCTTGGTCAGAGAAAAACTTTGCAATGTCACCACAAAATTGGGATGCAGGACAAGAAACTTTCTCTGCTACTAACGCTATGGGAACTGGTCCTTTTAAAATAACTTTAAGAGAGCCTAACACCAAGACAGTGTTTAAAAGAAATAAACATTGGTGGGGTGAAATGAAGGACAAAAAAGTAACTCAAATTGAATTAATGCCTATTAAAAATGCAGCTACAAGAGTAGCAGCCTTATTATCTGGTGAAATTGATATAGTTACTGATGCTCCTGTCCAAGACTTAAAAAGAATCGGATCTTCTTCAGGTCATAAAGTTGAAAGTACAGCTCAAATGAGAACAATTTTCTTAGGTATGGATCAAGCAGCTGACAAATTAAGAACTGGAAATACAGGTGATAATCCATTTAAGAAAAAAGAAGTAAGACAAGCTCTTTATCAAGCAATTGATATTGAAGCGATCAAGAAAAAAGTTATGAGAGGTTTAAGTGAACCAGCAGGAATTATAACTTTCCCAGGTGTAAATGGATATACAGATGATCTTGATAAAAGATTACCTTACGATGTTAATGCTGCAAAAAAACTTTTAGCTGATGCAGGTTATCCTAATGGTTTTGACGTTGAACTTAGATGTCCTAATGACAGATATGTAAACGATGAGGCAATTTGTACTGCAGTTGTTGGAATGTTGGGTAAAATTGGAGTTAACGTTAACTTATTTGCTCAAACTAAAAGTAAACACTTCAAAGAGCTTAAAGATGATCAAGGTGATTTCTATATGCTAGGATGGGGTGTTCCAACTTTAGATAGTCACTATGTTTTCCATTACCTGTATGAAACTGGTGCTAGCTGGAACAAAGTTAACTTTAGTAATGCTGATGTTGATGCTGCAATTAGAGTTATGGAAGGTGAAGTTGATTTAGATAAAAGAAATGCTGCAATTGCAAAAGCTTGGAAAATTGTAAAAGATGATATTTCTTATCTTCCTTTACATCACCAAGTAATATCTTGGGCATCTAAAAGCAATGTTAATGTTCCTATCAGACCGAATAACGAGCCGTTATTCAGAACTGCTAGTTTTAACTAATTAAAAATTATTACAAGCCCTTTAAATTTTTAAAGGGCTTGTAAGTTTAAACCTTCACAAATTGATAAAATATTTTTTTAAAAGGCTGTTTCAATCTGCTTTGGTGATGTTGGTTGTCGCCTTTGTGTCTTTCTCATTATTCAATTTTGTTGGTGATCCGATTAATAACATGGTTGGAGAAGAGACTTCTGATGAGGAAAGAGCAGAATTAAGAGAAACATTAGGTTTGATGGATCCAATTCATGTTCAATTTTCAAGATTTATAGTTAATGCTTCAAAGGGTGAGTTTGGAATCTCATATCAATTAAGAAGACCTGTTTCAGAATTAATAGTTGAAAGATTGCCTGCAACTATTGAACTTGTTGTTATTTCTGCATTAATTGCTCTTATAACTGGTACATTATTAGGAGTTTATACCGGCATAAATCGAAAAGGCTTTTTAAGCGATTTTGTTTTGGCAGTCTCCTTGCTGGGGGTTTCGCTCCCCACATTTGTAATTGGTATATTATTTATATACTTGTTTGCAGTAATCTTAGGAATTTTACCTTCTTTTGGAAGAGGAGAAGTTGTTGATTTAGGTTTTTGGACTACAGGATTTTTAACAGTCTCTGGACTTAAAGCAATTATACTTCCTTCAGTAACATTAAGTCTTTTCCAAATGACTTATATCATCAGACTTGTACGAGCAGAGATGATGGAAATATTACAAACAGATTATATTAAATTTGCGCGTGCTCGAGGTATTAGTGAAAATAGTATTAAATACAAACATGCATTAAAAAATGGATTGATACCAGTAATAACTATAGCAGGAATAAATATCGGAACTCTAATTGCATTTTCAATTATTACCGAAACTGTTTTTCAATGGCCTGGTATGGGCTTCTTATTTATTCAAGCAGTTCAATTCGTAGACATACCAATCATGTCAGCTTATTTAGTTTTTATAGCTTTTGTTTTCGTAATGATAAATTTTATAGTTGATATTCTTTATTATTTAATTGATCCAAGAATAAGAGTTAAAGGAGATGCTGCAAGTGGATAACAAAACTTTAAGTACTTGGGAAAGAATTAAAGATAATGATATTTATCATAGCTTCATTAAATCGCCTACTGCGATTGTATCATCTACAATCTTGTTTATAATTTTTTTCTGTTCTTTTTTTGTTGAGCTCGTAACACCTTACAATCCTTTTGACCCATCCTCTCTATCATTAATGGATGCATTTACACCACCTTCATGGACAGAAGATGGTCTTGCTAAATTTATTTTAGGTACTGATGGACAAGGAAGAGATATGTTATCAACAATTTTGTATGGATGTAGGATTTCTTTAATAGTAGGTTTTTCTGCGATAATTTTTAGCTTAATTCTTGGAGTTGGATTGGGATTAACAGCGGGATTTTTTGGAGGAAAATATGAAATGATAGTAATGAGGTTAACTGATGTTCAGTTAACAGTACCAAGTATTTTGATGGCATTGTTGGTTGATGGAATAGCAAGAGGATTAATCTCTAGAGAAATGCATGATGAAATGGCAATTTATGTTTTAATTTTTGCAATTGGGATTTCAGAGTGGCCACAATTTGCTAGAGTTTCCAGAGCTGCAACTTTGGTGGAAAAAAATAAAGACTATGTTTCAGCATCAACAATAATTGGGGTTTCTAATATAATTATTATGTTTAAACATATTTTACCAAATATTTTAAGACCGGTGTTAGTAATTGGAACTATTGGTTTAGCTCTTGCTATTTTAGCTGAGTCTACTTTGAGTTTTTTAGGAGTTGGCGTACCTCCAACTACACCATCTTTAGGGACATTAATAAGACTTGGTAATGACTTTTTATTTTCAGGAGAATGGTGGATAACTTTTTTTCCAGCAATTTTCCTAGTTATTTTAGCATTTTCAATTAATTTATTAGGGGATTGGATGAGAGATACTTTAAATCCAAAATTAAAAAAATGACATTTTTAAAAATAAACAATCTTAGTGTTGATTACCAAATGAGAAAAGAAACAGTTTATGCTGCTAAGAATGTGAATATTGAGGTTAATAAAGGAGAAATTTTAGGATTAGTTGGAGAGTCTGGATCAGGAAAAAGTACAGTAGGAAATGCAATTATAAATTTAATTGATGAACCTGGTAAGGTATCTAGTGGATCAGTTATTTTAGGTGATCTTAACATTCATGAAAATTCTGAAAGCATTGTTAAATACAGGGGAAATAAAATTGGATTGATATTTCAAGATCCTCAAACTTCACTTAACCCAATTCTTACAGTGGGTGAACAATTAATTGAAACAATTCAAACTCATCTTAAATTAAGCAAAGAAGAAGCAAAAAATAAATCTATAAATTTATTAAAAGAGGTTGGTATAAAAGATGCGGAGACAAGATTTGATAATTATCCTCACCAATTCTCAGGTGGAATGAGACAGAGAGTAGTAATTTCTTTAGCATTATGTTGCGAACCAGAATTGTTAATTGCAGATGAACCAACAACAGCATTAGATGTATCAATTCAATCTCAGATTTTAGAACTAATTAAAAAATTAACAAAAGAAAGAAACCTTGCGGTAATCTTAATTACTCATGACATGGGAGTTATAGCTGAAACTGCTGACCGAGTCGCAGTCATGAAAAGTGGCAATTTAGTTGAGATTGGTGATACCAAAAAAATATTAACTAAACCACAAGAAAATTATACTAAAAGCTTAGTAAGTTCAGTTCCACCAACTAACAAAAAAATTTCAAGATTTGTAATAGTTGAAAAAGAAAACAGTGACAAAAAAGAAAACAATATCAAAATATTAAATAGATGGACAAAAAAAGTAATAATAGATCAAGATTTAGTACAGATAAAAAATTTAAGTAAAAGTTTCGACGATAATTTTTTTACAGAAAGTTCTAAGAATTCTGTGATGGCTGTTAATGATGTTTCTTTTGACATAAAAGAAGGTGAGTCTTTTGGCTTAGTGGGAGAAAGTGGAAGTGGAAAATCTACAATTGCAAAAATGATTGTAAATTTATTTAAGCCTACTTCTGGAGATATCTTCTTTGACAAAGTTTGTATTACAAAAATAAAACAAAGATTCGAATTAATGAAATTTAGAAAACAAATTCAAATGATATTTCAAGATCCTTATTCTTCACTAAATGGAAGATTAAAAGTAAAAGATATAATTGCAGAACCAATCACACTTCACAAACCATCCATATCAAATATAGATTTAAATAATTATATTTATGACTTACTTGAGTCTGTAGAATTAACTCAAAAATCTGCAGATCGATATCCACATGAATTTTCAGGAGGACAGAGACAGAGAATATCAATTGCAAGAGCGCTTGCCACACAACCAAGACTTTTGGTTTGTGACGAACCTACCTCTGCTTTAGATGTAAGCATACAAGCGCAAATATTAAATTTACTTAAAGATCTTCAAGAACAGTTAAATTTAACAATTTTGTTTATAAGTCACGATCTACCTGTTGTTAGACAAATGTGCGATAGAATTGGCGTTTTAAAAGATGGTAAATTATGTGAAGTTTCAAAAACTGAGGATTTATTTTTAAAACCCGGCCATGAATACACAAGAGAACTTTTACGGTTAATGCCTAAAATAGAGTCTATTTATAAATAATTTTTCATAAACCTAAAATGTTCCATTAAAAGCAATTATTTAACTAATTATTTTGCAATCTCTCTCATAGATTGTATTATAGATTTTCTAAAATTTTAGTTATGAGCAATAAAGATAGAGTCTTTATATTTGATACTACTATGCGTGATGGTGAGCAATCGCCTGGCGCATCTATGAGTTTAGAAGAAAAAATTCAGATCGCTAGAGTGTTTGATGAATTAGGTATCGATATAATTGAAGCAGGTTTTCCTATAGCTTCACCAGGGGATTTTGAAGCTGTTTCAGAAGTAAGTAAAATTTTAAAAAATTCCATTCCTGCAGGACTTTCAAGACATTCAGTGAAAGATATTGATAGAGCTTATGAAGCTTTAAAACATGCACCAAGATTTAGAATACATACATTTATTTCTACAAGTCCACTACATATGAAGCATAAATTAAATATGTCTCCAGAAGATGTTTATGAATCAATTGGAAAACATGTTGCTTATGCAAGAAAGTTTACTGATGACGTTGAGTGGTCTTGTGAAGATGGAACAAGAACTGATCTGGATTACATGTGTAAAACTGTAGAGCTTGCAATTAAAAATGGAGCTACAACAATTAATATTCCTGATACAGTTGGTTACACAATACCATCTGAGTTTACTACAATTATAGAAACTTTATTAAATAAAGTTCCAAATATAGATAAAGCTATTTTATCAACTCATTGTCATAATGATTTAGGTTTAGCAGTAGCTAACTCATTGGCTGGAGTTCAAGCTGGAGCAAGACAAATTGAATGCACAATAAATGGACTAGGAGAAAGAGCAGGAAATGCTGCTCTTGAGGAAGTTGTTATGGCAATTAAAACAAGACCTGATTTAATGCCATACGAAACTGGAATTAATACGACACTATTAAGCAAAGCTTCAAAAATTGTTTCAAACGCAACAGGATTTCCTGTTCAATATAATAAAGCTATCGTAGGAAAAAATGCTTTTGCTCATGAAGCGGGAATTCATCAGGATGGAATGTTAAAAAATAGACAAACATATGAGATAATGACACCTGAAAGTGTAGGGGTTAAGCAAACATCATTAGTGATGGGAAAACATTCTGGGCGACATGCATTTAAAGATAAATTAAACAGTCTAGGTTATCCAGATTTAACTGACGATGTAGTTGGAAATGCATTTGCAAAATTTAAAGTCTTAGCAGATAAGAAAAAACATGTTTATGATGAAGATATTATTGCATTAGTTGATGATAGTTTAATCACAGATAATAAAGTCAATGCAATTACTCTTAAATCTTTAAAAGTTTTTGCTGGAACAGGAGAACCACAAAAAGCAGAAATGACTTTAGATGTTTATGGAGATATAAAAAAAGCTTCAGAAACTGGAGATGGTCCAGTGGATGCGATATTCAAATGTATTAAAACTTTATATCCTCATGATGTTAACTTACAGCTTTATCAAGTTCATGCAGTTACAGAAGGAACAGATGCACAAGCAACTGTGAGTGTAAAAATTGAGGAAAAGGGCAAAACAACTGTAGGTCAAGCAGCTGACACAGATACTTTGGTTGCATCAGCAAATGCTTACATAAATGCATTAAATAAAATGATAATTAAACGAGATAAAACTGCTCCAATGGAGCAAGAAAGTCAGAAAGTAAGAGGGATATAATGGGGTTATTTAGTAGTGTAAAAAAAATATGGAGCCAGGATATGGCAATTGATCTTGGAACAGCAAATACACTTGTAGTTTTAAAGGGACAAGGTGTAGTTCTTAACGAGCCTTCAGTTGTTGCAATAGTTGATCAAGGTGGAAAAAAAAATGTTCTAGCTGTCGGAGATGAAGCGAAAACAATGCTTGGAAGAACCCCTGGTAACATAAGTGCAATTAGACCTTTGAGAGATGGAGTAATTGCAGACTTTATAGTCACTGAAGAAATGATTAAACATTTTATTAAAAAAGTTCACAAAGGAAGTACATTTGCTAACCCTAGAATTCTAATTTGTGTACCAACTGGTTCAACACCAGTAGAAAGAAAAGCAATTCAAGATAGTGCTTTAGCAGCAGGTGCAAGAAGAGTTCAATTAATTGAGGAACCAATTGCAGCAGCTATTGGAGCAAATCTACCAATTTCTGAAGCAACTGGTTCAATGATTGTAGATATTGGTGGGGGCACAAGTGAAATTGCAGTAATGTCTTTAGGAGGATTAGTTTACTCTAAATCTTTAAGAGTTGCAGGTGACTCGATGGATACAGCAATAGTAGATTATATGAGAAAAGAATACAATTTATTGATTGGTGATACTACTGCTGAAAAAATAAAAAAAGAAATGGGTACAGCTGTCCCAACTGGAACAAACACTTACCCTGTTAAAGGAAGAGATTTAAGATCAGGTACTCCAAAGGAAGTTAATATTACAGAAGAAGATACAGCTGAAGCACTAAACGATATTATGAAACAAATGGTTGGTGCAATTAAAGATGCTTTAGAAAATACTCCTCCTGAGTTATCAGCTGATTTAGTTGACATGGGTTTAACTTTAACAGGTGGTGGTGCTTTATTAAAAAATATCGATAAAAGGTTTTCTAAAGAAACAGGTTTACCAGTTCATATAGCAGATGATCCATTATCTTGTGTTGCTGTTGGAACAGGTAAAGCTTTGGATCAAGAAGAAACTTTTTCTACTATGTTATCTGAATATTAGGAAAAATGGCTACTGGCAGAGATGATTTTGTAATTGCCATTAGATCAGCTTTTTTAAAAAAAAAAGATAAACAAAAATTTTCTTTATTAACTCTAATTATTTTATCAATTTTTGTAATTGTTTTAAGTAATTTTAATTTTAAAGCAATACAATTTGTTAAATTAGGAATTAATGAAGTAATTTATAGATCATCTCATATTTCGTCAATTCCAGAAAATAAATTAAAAGAAATAATTTCAAAATTCAAATCACATATGGATTTATACGAAAGTCATCAGAAAGAATTAATTAAAATAAAAAACTCTGAACAACTTAAATTACAAAATGAGTTTTTAACATCTGAAAACAAAAAGCTTAGAGAGTTAGTTGACGAAAGCATAAGTACACAAGAAATATTTGCTAGAGTTATAATTGACAAAGACAGTCCTTATTTAAAATCTGTGGTTTTAAATAAAGGCACTAAAGATAATGTAAAAATTGGAATGGCTGTTATTGATGAAGTTTATCTTGTTGGTCAAATAATTGAGGTAAATTATACTAATTCTAGAGCACTATTATTATCTGATCTTAATAGCAAAATACCATCTGTTCTAGAGCCAGATGATATACAAGTTGTAATTTCTGGGACAGGGAGTGATTTTGGAAAAATTGAACATACTCAAAATGAACTTATAGAAGATTTTAAAAATAAACAAATTTTTGCTTACACCTCAGGTCTGGGTGGTTTATTCAAACCCGGTATACCAATTGGAAAAATTAATAACATATCAGAAGGAAAAATTAATTTTTTTTCTGATTTTACACAACTCAATTATGTAAAAATAGTTTCTTATAAAATAGGTGGAGAAGAATAATGTCATCACTTAATAAAAGTCCTTTTTTAAAAATATTTTTGTCCTATCTGCCATTTATAATGTTATTTTTTTCTGTATTTAATGAATTTGATTTTAATTACTTAAAACTTGATTATTTTGCTTTTAATTTTGTTCATCTATTAATTTTCTTTTGGACTTTAAGAAATCCTGATCAATTAGGCTATCTAGCAATTTTTTTTGCAGGTATAATTAATGACGTTGTAATAGGCATACCAATAGGAATTAGTAGTTTTTGTTATCTTATTCTTTGCTCAGTAACAGCTTATATAAGAAACATTACATTATCCCCAAACTTTATGAAGGACTGGATATCATTATTATTTACAATTTTATTAATAAATTCAATTCAGGTAATTATTTTGGATTTAATCTTTTTAATTCAAGTTGATTACACTAATTATTTAATTAACTCAGGTTTTACTTTTTTATTTTATCCAATTTTTTTTTTATTATTTAATTTTTTAAACGAAAGAATTTCGTATCAAACCAATGATTAAATCTAATTCAGGAATAAGAAAAACTGATGTAATCAATAGACGGATGTTCATAATCGGAGCAGCAAAAGTAGTAGTTTTTGTAGGTATAGTTGCCCGTTTATTTTCTCTTCAAATAAACGAAAATAAAAAATATCTTACTCTTTCAGACAAGAATAGAATTAGAGAATGGAAACTCCCACCTACAAGAGGAAATATAGTTGATTATTTTGGAAATATAATTGCAGGAAATTTAAAAGTTTATCAATTACACATAATCCCAGAGCAAGTTGAGAATTTCAATTATTTATTAGTTAGATTGAAAAATTTATTAAATTTAAGTGATAAAAGAATTGCAAGAATAAATAAATTAAAAACAGAATTAAAACCGTGGGATAGTATTATTGTTTCTGAAAATTTAAGTTGGAGTCAATTTGTAAAAATTAATAATTATTTGTACGATCTTGTGGGTGTTAAACCTGTAATGACAATTTCAAGAAACTATCCATATAATGATATTTACACACATGTACTTGGATATGTAAGTCAACCAAATGAACAAGAAATTTTAGAAAATGAAACGATCCAAGAAAGATTTGTACCAGGAATGAAAATTGGAAAACTAGGTCTAGAGAAAAGACTTGAAAATCATTTAATTGGAACAAATGCTATTCAAAGATATGAGGTTAATGCTTATGGTAAAAGAATAAATCAACTTGAGCATCAAAAAGGTGAACAAGGATCAAAAATACGTTTAACTGTAGATACAGAAATACAAAAAGCTTGTGGAGAATTATTAAATGAAAAAGCAGGATCTATAAGTGTAATGGATATTTATACTGGAGATATTATAGCAATGTATTCATCTCCATCTTATAATCCAAATTTATTTTTATTTGGAATAAGTCAAGATGAATGGCAATTAATTAGAAATAATCCATTAAAACCATTAATAAACAAGACGCTTTCGGGTTTGTACTCTCCAGGTTCAACAATAAAACCAATCGTTGCTCTTTCAGCTTTAGAAAATAAAGTAATAGATACAAAGTTTAAAGTTAAATGCACAGGAAAAATGGAGTTATATGGACAAACATTTCACTGTTGGAAGGAAAAAGGACATGGTTGGGTAAGTTTGAGAAATGCAATGAAACAATCATGTGATACATATTTTTATGAGGTTGCTAGGTTATTAGGTGTTGATAGATTAAACATTACAGCTGAAAAGTTTGGCTTAGGTAAAAAAGTTCTCGGTGATTATTTTGATAATGAAAAAAAAGGATTATTTCCAAATACAAAATGGAAAAAAAATAACCTTGGTAAAGGCTGGGTATTAGGGGAAACTTTAATAACAGGTATTGGTCAAGGCTATATACAATCAACCCCTTTACAACTTTGTATGATGACTGCACAAATTGCAAATGGTGGATTTGCTGTAAAACCGAAAATAATCGTGGATAGTAATCCAATTTCTTATGAAGATGCAAAACAATCAATGGAAAGCGGGTTATTATTTGATACTGACTCTGAGCAATTGTTAGACAAAAAGTTATTTAAAAACCAAAAAAATATTAAGATTGTTCAAGAAGCCATGTTCGCTTCAACTAATGAAAGATTTGGAACTTCTTATAAATCAAGAATTGATGATCCTAAATACCAATTTGCAGGAAAAACAGGAACAGCTCAGGTAAAAAGAATTAGCAAAAGAGAGAGGGAATTGGATTTAGAATTAGAGCAAATACCATACAAAGATAGAGATCATGCTTTGTATGTTGCTTATGGCCCATATATCAACCCAAGATATGCGCTTAGTATAATTGTAGAACATGGTGGCTCGGGAAGTAAGGCTGCAGCACCAATTGCAAAAAAATTATTTAAATTAATCATCGACAGACATGATTTAAGAAATAAACAATCAAATTTTGAGAGGATTACTGTTTAAATGTTTCAGCACGATAGATTGAGTAACGACATAACATTATTTCAAAAAATAAAAAACCTAGACTATATATTATTGATTTCTGTTATTCTTCTTTCTGCATTAAGTGTTTTTGTTATGTATTCTACAGATGGAGGTGAAATACTCTTTCATACAAAAAATCATTTAATAAAACTTGTAGTTTTTTTTCCTTTAATGATTTTTGTAGCTTTCTTTAATATAAAATTTTGGCATAACTTTTCTTATATAATCTACCTTATAGTAATACTTTTATTAATCTATGTCTCATTTTTTGGAATAAAGTCTTCAGGTTCACAAAGATGGATGGATCTTTATTTATTTGTTCTGCAACCGTCGGAACTTATGAAAGTAGCAATCATAATGTGTCTTGCAAAATATTTTCATAGATTAAAAATAGAAAATGTTAATTCATTTACCAGTATAACAATTGTATTATCGATTATAATAATTCCAGTAATTTTTGTAATTTCTCAACCTGATCTTGGTACATCTATATTGATTGCTTTAAGTGGATTAATTATTTTATGGTTAGGAGGTATTAAAATTAAATATTTTATATACTCATTTATAACTTTCTTAATTTCACTTCCATTTATAATCTCATTTCTTAAACCATATCAAAAACTTAGAATATTGACCTTTTTAGATCCAGATAGAGATCCATTGGGTGCTGGATATCAAATTATACAGTCAAAAATAGCCATAGGTTCAGGTGGCCTTGATGGAAAAGGTTTTTTAAAAGGAACACAAAGTTATTTAGATTTTTTACCTGAAAAACATACAGATTTTATATTTACTTTATTTTCAGAAGAGTTTGGTTTTATAGGCTCAGTTGGCCTTTTGATACTGTACTCAATAATAATTTTTAGAATTGTGAGAATAGGAGCAATCTCGAGAAGTAATTTTGCTAGACTTTTTTGTTTTGGTTATGCTTTTGCAATCTTTATTTATATTGTAGTAAACTTATCTATGGTTTTGGGTCTACTACCTATAGTTGGTTCTCCTTTACCCATCATGTCCTATGGAGGTTCTTCAATGTTAGCCACTATGATTGGATTTGGTATCGTATTGAGTGCAAAAATTAATCATAAACAAATGATTGCATAATTTGTCACTCTCTTAATTTAATTTTTAATTGTATAACAATTTTATGAATAATAATATTAAAGTGGGAATAGTTGGAGCAGGAATTCAAGGTGTATCTAATGCTTTGTTTCTTCAAAAAAAAGGTTTCGATGTTACTATCTTTGATAGAGATAACCCAGGAAGTCAAGCCGCCTCCTATGGAAATGCAGGTCACTTTTCGCCATATGCATCTCTTTCTTTAAATAGAATCGATGTTTTAGCGGATGTCCCTGCTATGTTACTCAGTTCTACAGGTCCACTTGCCTTAAAATGGAACTACGTTCCTAAAATGATTCCTTGGTTTTTTAAGTTTATAATGAATACTTCTAAAACTAAGATGATGCATACTGCTAAAAATATGCACCAAATTTTAGATTTAGCTTTACCAGCTTATGATGAATTGTTCGAGGAAATAGATTTGGAAGGCTTAGTTGAAAACAAAGGTATTCTATATATATGGAATGATAAAGATTTAAAAAGCAGAGAATTAGAAATTAGAGTAAGGGATGAATTAGGAGTTGAACAACAATTAGTAAATAAAGCTGAGATACATGATCTTGAACCACATATTAAACCATTTTACCACGCAGGCGTTTATTATCCTTATGCAAGACATGCAAGAAATCCAAAAAGAATTCTTTTAAAATTATTTGACTTATTTTTGAAAAAAGGTGGAAAATTTAACAAAGTAAATATTAAAGACATTAGTTTTGATGAAGAAAAACCAGTTTTTAAAACAGAAACTCAGAGTTATATTTTTGATAAAGCAGTAATAGCTTGTGGTGCTTTTTCGAAAAAATTAACAGATAATCTTGGTGAAAAAATACCACTAGATACAGAGCGTGGATATCATGTTCATTTTAAAAATTGTGATCATTTATTAACTAGACCTGTAATATTTTCCAACCGCGGATTTGGGATTACACCAATGGAACAAGGTTTAAGAGTTGTTGGAACTGTAGAATTTGGTGGATTAGATAATCCATTATCTAAATCAAGAATTAAAAATTTGATAAATAATGCGAAATATATGCTTGGTGATTTACCTGAGCATGAGGATGAGTGGTTAGGATTTAGACCAACTTTACCAGATTTTTTGCCAGTTATGGGACAATCAAAAAATCACAAAAATATTTATTATTGTTTTGGGCATCATCATTTAGGATGGACTTTAGGTCCAATTTCTGGAAAGATTGTTTCAGGGATGATAGCGAACGAAAATACAAATTTAGATTTAAAACCTTATAGTTCGCTTAGATTTAGTTAAGTGACTAAAGATAATAATTTTTTAGCTTATTTATATCTATTTTTAACAGTAACTTTCTGGGCAGGAAATTTTGTAGTAGGTAAACTTGCAAGTTTTTATGAAGTTCCTCCTTTTTCACTTAATTTTTACCGATGGCTTTTTGCTTGGTTGATTTTAGCACCTTTTACAATTCCTGAAATATTAGAGAAAAGAAACTATATAATTAAAAACTACAAGCTTTTCATTGTTTTGGGAGTCACAAGTATTACAATATTTAATTCAATAGTTTATTATTCATTAAATTTTACTCAGGTGATTAGTGGAGTTTTAATGATTTCCACGATACCTGTGATGATAATGTTGTTTTCATCAATTTTAAAAATTGAAAAGACAAATATTTTTCAAATTATAGGGGTAGTATTCTCTTTTGCAGGTGTAATTATGATTATAACAAAAGCAAATATAGATATATTGAAAAATTTAGATTTTAATAAAGGGGACATAACCATGGTTATAGCAATGTTCTCATGGGCTTTATATTCTACATTGTTAAAAGGAAAAAAATATGAATTAACTCAAATATCATTACTTCAAGTAGTAATTACTTTTGGTTTAATATTTTTGATACCAGTTTATTTTATTGAATATCAAATTGGATTTAGAATTAATTTGGAATTACCTTTTATTTTAATTTTATCTTATGTGGTTTTGTTTCCAGGTTTGGCATCTTTTATTTTATGGATAAAAGGAATATCCATGATTGGTGCTAATCGTTCTGGTGTTTTTTTACACCTAATGCCAATTTTGAGCGCAATAATGGCGATGATTTTTTTTAGTGAAAAATTTATGTTTTATCATATTTTAGGCGCTTGTTTTATTATTACAGGAATATTGTTATCAAATAAGAAAGTTAAAAATGCTTAAAGTTGCTATATTAGATGATTACCAAAACGTTGCTCAACAGTTTGTAGATTTAGAAAAACTATCTGGGAAATATGAGTTTAAGATTTTTAGTGAACCTTTTTTAGATGAAGCAGATGCAATTGATCAGTTAGCTGATTTTGAGGCTTTACTAATAATGAGAGAAAGAACTCCAATTACAAAAAATTTAATTGATAATTTAAACGATTTAAAATTTGTAATCACAAGTGGATTAAGGAATAAATCTATCGATTTGGAGGCAGCAAAAAAAAGAAAAATTACAGTTTGTGGTACAGATATAAATTTAAACCCAACACCTGAATTAACTTGGGCGCTAATTCTTGGTTTAGCTAGAAATTTTAAAGAGGAGTTTGACAATATGTATCAAGGGTATTGGCAAACTACAATCGGAGTAGAATTAAAAGGAAAAATCTTAGGCTTAATTGGTCTAGGTAGAGTAGGTACAGAAGTCGCAAAAATTGGAAAAGCATTTGGAATGCAAGTAATGGCCTGGAGTGAAAACTTAAGCTTAGACAAGTGTAAAGAATTAGACGTACTACCTTGCAGCAAAGATGACTTAATTACAAATTCTGATGTACTTTCAATTCATGTTCAAGGAGGGGAAAGATACAAAGATTGCATTACTTTAAAAGAATTTGATAAAATGAAAAAAACAGCTTTTTTGATTAATACTTCAAGAGGACCTATTGTAAATGAAGATGATTTAATTATTGCTTTATCAACAAATGTAATTGCTGGTGCAGGTATAGATGTTTATAATAAAGAACCCTTACCAGAGAATAACAAACTTAGATTTTTACCTAATGCGCTTCTTACTCCTCACATAGGTTATGTAACAGTAGAAAACTATAGCATTTTTTACAACCAAATGATTGAAGGACTAGAGGCTTGTGTAAATGGAAAGCCTATCAGAGTTCTAGAGTAAAAATGGAGCTCCCTGTTGTTAATCACGAGGATTATTTTGCTAAAATTGGTGATGATCATAAGTTTCCAATTAATAAATTTGGAGAATTAGCAAACTACTTAACTCAAAACAAAATAGTAAGTAAATTTCATAAACCTTCACCCTGTTCATTTGAAACATTAAGCTACGCACATTCCAAAAATTATATATTAGATATTAAAAATAAAACTTTGAGTAAAGAGGGAGTAAAAAAAATTGGATTTCCACTTGTAGATAGTGTTGTGCAAAGATCTTTAGTTGCTACAGGCGGAACTGTTCTCGCATCTAAACTTGCAATAAATTATGGTATCTCATGCAATACTGCAGGAGGTAGTCATCATGCGAGTTATAATGGTGGAGCAGGTTATTGTGTATTTAATGATGTAGCAGTTGCTGCGCATTATTTACTTAACAGAGGTCTAGCCAATAAAATTTTGATTGTTGATTTAGATGTTCATCAAGGAAATGGAAATTCAGAAATCTTTAAAGATAATAGAAGTGTCTTTACTTTTAGTATGCATTCTAAAACTAATTATCCAGCAAAAAAATCTAACAGTGATTTAGATGTAGAGCTAGAGGATAATTTAGAGGATGATGCTTATATAAAAACACTTAAACATTATTTAAATGAGTTAAATCAAGAAAATTTTGATTTTGTTTTTTATATAGCTGGTGTTGATATTCATTTTAATGACAGATTAGGTAAATTAAAAATTTCTGATGAAGGTATTAAATTGAGAGACGAGCTAGTAGTAGAAAACTTTTTTTCTAGAAGAATACCATTTTGCGGAGTTTTGGGTGGAGGCTATAACAAGGATTTCAAAAAACTTGTTGAATTACATTCAATCTTGCATAAATCTTGTGCTAAATATTTAGGATCATGACAAAAAAAATAAATCCAAATTTAACAGCTGAGCAAAAATTAATTTTATTTGAGGAAGGGACCGAGCGTGCAGGTTCGAGTGAACTCAATAATGAAAAAAGAGAAGGAAGTTTTCATTGTGCAAATTGTGATGAAAAATTATTTGATTCAAAAACAAAATATGAGAGTGGATCAGGCTGGCCTTCTTTTTATGAGTCATTGCCTGATGTATTTGAAACCAAAACAGATCACCATATAGGATATGCAAGAACTGAATATCATTGTAAAAATTGTGGAGGACATCATGGTCATATATTTGATGATGGACCCAAACCCACAGGAAAAAGATTTTGTAATAATGGTGTTTGTTTAGTATTCAAACCTAAAATTTAAATGTATTTGTAAGGAAAATAAGTTAAATTATAATAATTCAATGAAAAAATTTTTTTACTCGATCATAATTATATATTCTCTGATTATTAATGTATATGCGGATGTTTCAGATAAAATTTCTGCTAAAGTAAATGATTATTTTTCTAATTTAATTCCAGGCAATGGGATTACAGAAGTAAGTATAGATTTAAGAGAAAATAACAGTCCAGATTTCAGTATTCTTGCTGTGAGAGAATTAGAAAAATCTTTAACAGGAAATATTTTCACTCAATTTTCTTTGTTTAATACTGAGCAAAATAATGATGATAGAGTTGTTGGTAATTTAGGGTTTGGAAAAAGAAATCTTAGTGACGATAAATTAATGTTAACAGGCTCTAATATTTTTTTTGATTATGACAGTCACGGAAATATAAGAACTAGTTTAGGAGTTGAGGCCAGAAACGCAGTATTAGAATTTTATGGCAATTACTACAAAGGTTTGGGAGATGGACCTGATGAAAAAGTACTAGATGGATATGATTTAAGATTTGAATCTCAAATTCCATACTTACATTGGGCAGATATATTTTACAATTCTTATAAATGGAAAGGTGTAGACAGAGAAGATGTTGAAGGAGCTAAAATGGGTTCAGAAATACAGTTCACACCAAATATAAATTTAGAAATTGCTTATGATGATAAAAAGAAAAGAGGTATTGAGGATGAATGGTATGCTAGAATAATGTTTATGCACCCCCCAAAAGAAGGGCCAAGTGCAAAAGATGGGATTGCAAACATAGCATGGAAAGAAAACAAAGACATGTCAGGCGAGCTTTTGTCGAAAGTTAAAAGAAATAATAAAATTATGATTGAGTTTAAAGGATCAGCAACAATATCGAGAACAGATTAATGAAAAATATTTTTAAATTTTTAATGATAAGTTTATCCTTTTTGATATTAAATATTGAGACAGTACAAGCTGCAACAGCTAAAGGAAATGCAGATGTTTACAAGGTTACAATGAGAAAAATAGAATTATGCACTGGTTACACTGTTGTTGATTTTGATAATGTCCACACCGCGGACGCATGCCATAACGCAGTTGTGCTTGGTAGTGGAGATAAAGAAGTTGATATAGCGTCTGTAAGTGCAGGTGCAGCTGCAGCAAGTTATGGAGATACAGCCTTATTACCGCTAGGTGAAACATATACACATATGAGAGTTACAATTGATAGAAAATTTATAATCAAATCTGAAAGTGCCATCGATACTGGTGGATCAGATGATACTGATAATTGTGTTACCACCGCAACAGCTGACTCACAATTTTCAACCGATGAGGCAACTGATAAGTATACTCATAAAGTTGCAGTAGCTGAAGGTGGAACAAATGCAGAAATGAATTTATATATGACTAATGGCAGACAGTCAGATGAAAGTACTACGAATTATACACAATGCTTTAATGCGAATTGTTCACAAAAAAATACAAGTTGGTATTGGAATTATGCTAAAGATGCATCTGAACTATCTTCAGCAATAGCAATGCGAACGATGAGATCATCATTGACTACTGACGATCTTCAACTAGTTTATGCATTATCATCACCATATACAGTTGCTTTAATACCTCCAATAATTGATATTTCTTTCGGAACAAGAAGTGCCCTAGGAGTACAAGAAGTTAGTAACAGTGAGGGTAGTGGTACACCTTCAGCGAATGATGGAATGTGTTCATTTTATCCGGAAGAGCCAATAGTTACTATAACAATTAAATAAGCTTGATGAGAGATCACTTCAATGATCAAATTAAATTATCAAAAAAAATATTAAGAAAAAAATCACATAATTATATAAATAATTTTAAAAAAATTGAAAAATTCATAAAAAACGAAATTCAAGAATTAGAAAAATTAAAGAATTTATCAAAACCAATAATTCCAGATATTAATTTTTCAGATCTAAATAATAAGAATAATAAAATTAAAGAAAGTGTAATGAATAGGGGCTGTATTATAATTAGGGACGTATTTGAAGATAAAAAAATAATTAGTCTTAATAAAGAATTAGAGTCATATATAGAAGATAACAAATATTATGATGATCAAAAAAAAAAGGCAGGTTTAGATAAATATTTCAGTGATTTAAAATCAAGCAAACCCCAAATATACGGTTTATACTGGTCAAAAACACAAATAGAAATAAGACATGCCGAGGAAATGGCTTATGTTAAAAAATGGCTTAATAATCTTTGGAATTTTAAGAATAGTGAATATGAGGTTTTTGATCCAAATAAAGATTTATCTTACGCAGACAGAGTAAGAAGAAGAGAGCCTGGAGATAACACTTTGGGCTTATCACCTCATTGTGACGCAGGATCAGTTGAGAGATGGACAGATACTAGCTACCAGAAAATTTATAAAGATATTTTTTCTGGTAACTTTGAAAATTATAATCCATTTGACGCAAAATATAGAGATAAAACTATTGAGTTTGAGTCTCCTGCGGTTGCACATGTTTTTAGAACATTCCAAGGATGGACAGCATTAACTGAACAAGGACCAAATGATGGAACATTACAATTAATACCAATTGCCAAAGCAATGGCTTATGTTTTAACTAGAGCATTACTAGATGACATTCCAGAATATGAATTATGTGGATCAAAACTTGGCAGAGCTCTCTCAGTTAATAAAGAATATCACTCCTTACTTTTAAGAGGTTTAATTTCTATACCCAAAATGAAACCAGGAGATACAGTCTGGTGGCACCCAGACGTTATCCATGCTGTTGAAGATAAACATTCAGGCAAAAATTATTCTAATGTTGTCTATGTTGGTGCAACACCTTACTGTAAAAAAAATCTTGATTATACAATAAAACAATCAAAAAAATTTCTAGAAGGTAAAAGCCCACCAGATTTTTCTGCTGAGGATTATGAAATAAATTATAAAGGAAGAGTTAGGTTAGAAGATTTAAGCTTATTAGCAAAGAAACAATTAGCTTTAGAGGAATGGAATTAATTATTTAAAAGATCCTGAAGTTTATTTTCTTTTTCTAAAGCTCTTACTTCATCATAACCACCAATATGTTGGTCATCAAAAAAAATTTGTGGAATAGTTCTTTTACCATTAGCTTTTTTAATCATCTCGTCAGCAGCACCTGCAATTTTTGAAATATCAATTTCATTATAGGGAGCGTTATTTCTAGCTAATAATCTTTTTGCAGCCTCACAATAATTACATAGCGGACCTGTATACATGGTAATTTTTTTCATAAGCTATAAATAGTCACCTTTTTTAATTTTACTAGATATTTCTTTTCTAGAATATTCAAATTTTTTTCGGTGTTTTATACTTTTTTGATTTACTCTTTTTCTCCATAATCTGAAAGATGACGGTTTTAGAGACCTTCTCATAATTTTAATTACATCAGATTCTTTCTTCCCAGTTCTTTTTTCAATTTCCTCAAAAGTTATCCTATCTGCCCAGGCTGCCCAAATGATCCAATCAGGATCGTCCATTTTGGGTTCTGGATTTTTGACTTTAGTAATTGGCCTGTGACCTTTTTTTTTCATAAATCCTTTATATTTGAAAAAAAAATTTAATGCATTTTTTTTAGCCTCTGATATTATGTATTAGATAGTCCTTCTTAGCCATCTTTAGCTCCCGGTTTTTAAGGACTATCTTTTTTTATGCTCCCCCTAGATTTTATACTTTATCTACAGATAATTATTTTTTTATTTATTACACCTGGAACTCCCAGAATTGTAATTATCTCATATTCAATGAATTACGGTGTCGGAAAATGTGTATGGTCTGCTTTAGGTGATGTAACTGCAAATTTGATTCAGGCAACTTTAGTTATTTTTGTGATTGGATCTTTTTTTTCAGAGAACTCGATGATACTTAATGTGTTTAAATGGATTGGAATAATTTATTTATTATATTTAGCTTACGATATTTATAAATCTCGACCAAAAAACATTTCAAATGAAGAAAATTTAGAAAAAAGCAACTTATCTTTTTTTAGAGATGGTTTTTTAGTTGCTGGTACAAGTCCTAAGGCTTGGATGTTTTTTCCTTTTATTTTCCCACAATTTATTGACTTTAATTCAAATTTATTGGTTCAGTTTGTAATTTTAATTACAACTTACATCGTTTTAGATTTTTTATCTTTAATTGGCTACGCAATGCTCGCACAAAAATTGATAAAATGGATAACTGCTAATCCAAAAACAATTAATACAATTTCTGCGAGTGTTTTAGTAATTATTGCTGTAATTATTGTTGT
Source organism: uncultured Pelagibacteraceae bacterium (assembly GCA_902616165.1). GTDB lineage: Bacteria > Pseudomonadota > Alphaproteobacteria > Pelagibacterales > Pelagibacteraceae > Pelagibacter. The sequence goes on along the minus strand of CACMRS010000002.1, from coordinate 7,335 downwards.
AACTCAACAATATTAATTAGATTTGGCCTTTATTGCCACTTGCATAAAATAAAATTTCTTTATTTAATCATAACATAATTAATTAATTAAAGAGGAAATAAAATGAGATTAAATAAAATAATTTTAAGTTTTGTTTCTGCATTAGTAATTTTATTTTCAACTTCCGTTGCATCTTTTGCAAAAGTTGTTGGTGATAAAATTATTTTAGGTGCTGCGATTTCCTTAACTGGTAAATACTCATCTAATGGTGTTCATACTCAAAATGGTTATAACATGGCCGTTGATAGAATTAACAGCATGGGTGGTGTTAAAGTTGGTGGAAAGACTTATAAGTTTGACATTATTTATTACGATGATGAATCAAACCCTAAGAGAGCTGCACAGCTTGCAGAAAGATTAATATCACAAGATGGTGTTGAGTTCATGCTTGGCCCTTACAGTTCTGGTCTAACTAAAGCGATTGCGCCAGTGACTGAAAAATATGGTGTTCCAATGGTTGAAGCAAATGGTGCATCTAGATCTTTGTTTACGAAAGGATACAAATATCTATTTGCTGTATTAGCTCCAGCTAATTTGTATCTTGATGTTGCTATTGATTTAGCAGTTGAAAAGAATAATGGAAAACCAGTGACAGTAGCAATGGCATTTGAACAAGATGCGTTTTCTCAAGATGTTAGATTGGGAGTTTTAGATGCAATTAAAAGAACTGGCTCAAAAAAAGTAATTGATGATAAGTTACCAAAAGAGTTAAATGATATGGCTGCAACATTAGTTAAAGTTAAACAAATGAAGCCAGATGTTCTTGTTGTATCAGGTCATACAAAAGGCGCACTTACTGCAATTAGACAAATTGCTGAAATGAAGGTAGATGTTCCAATGTTAGCTATGACTCACTGTGATGCTGCTAAGCTATCTAAACAACATGGTAAAAACTCACAGTACGCATTATGCGCTTCTCAATGGCACAAAACATTAACATATAAAGATAATTTCTTTAAAGATGGAATGACTTATGCGGCTGACTTTGAGAAAGAGTTTGGATATGATCCACCTTATCAATCTGCAGAGTCTTCTGCTGCGTTGTTAGTATTTAAAGATGCTTTTGAGAGAGCAAATTCGTTTGATCAAAAGAAAGTAAGAGATGCTCTTGCAGCTACTAACATGCAAACATTCTATGGAAATATTAAATTTGCACCTGGTGGTCAAAATGTTGACAAACCTATGGTACTTTTCCAAGTAATGTGTGATGACTCAGGAAAATGTGAGAACAAAGTTGTTGCGCCAACTAAATGGGCATCAGCTAAGTTAATACATCCTGTTCCCAAGTGGTCAGAAAGATAAAATAAAAAATATAAAAGCCCCCTAGTATTAGGGGGCTTTTTTTTATATAACCCAAATACTATTTATGGATTTCATGGTTTTCCAATATCCGATGATAACGGTCCAAGCTTGCTTGGATGGAATCCTTCTTGGAATTTTATTTGCATTGATCGCTTACGGGATGGCTCTTCAATGGGGAGTGATGAATATAATTAATATTGCTCAAGGGGATCTTGTTATTTTGGGAGGATATATTGCCTATTTTATGTATCTTTATGGAATTCACCCAGCATGGGGTGTGATTGTTGCACCAGTAATAATGTATTTCTTGGGTGTTCTAATTTACAAATTAGTTATTAATAAAGTAGTAGATAGAGACTTGTTTATCTCCATATTAGCAACTTTTGGAATAAGCATTCTATTCATGCAATTAATGAATTTCGCATTTGGCGCAGACGTAGTCCTTGCAAACTCAGATTATGGAACAACGATGTTGTTTAACAATAATGTGGTGTTACCAAACTCAAAATTGTTTTCAGCTTTCATAAGTATTTTATTCGCAATATGTCTAGTAATTTACATGAAAAAATCTAAGCTTGGACGTGCAATTAGAGCTACTGCACAAAATGCTAGAGCTGCTAAAATTTTAGGTGTTGATACAGAAAAAGTTTATGCAGCAACATTTGGAATTAATGCTGCTCTTTGTGGTGTTGCTGGAGCTTTAATTTCTATAACATTTACAATTCACCCTTACATGGGATTACCATATACAATTCGATCATTTATGATTGTTATTGTTGCGGGCCTAGGAAATTTACCAGGAGTTGCAATGTCTGGGATGGGTCTTGGTGTATTTGAAGAATTTGCAGACTATATTCTAGGAACAGAATTTAGAATTGGCTCTGTATTTTTACTATTAGTATTAATTTTAGTTTACAGAAGATTTAAACTTTCTAGAAAAAGAGAGTATCTAAAGTGAAAAAAGTTGAAATTATAGATGATACTGGAAAAATAATTAAAGTTGATATCAAAAAATTTAAAAAACATATAGATGAGTATCATTTAAATGGATCAAGCGTACATGAAGAAAATGGACATTATTTTACAGTTGACCAAAAATTTAGAGATAAAATAAACAGCTTACATGAACAAGAATAATTTAATTTTATATTCTGGTATTTTGATTTTTGGTCTAGCAGCGCCATTCCTTTTTCCAGCATTTAAAGTTCAGTTATCAATTCTATGCGTGTTGATAGTGCTCGCGACTACTTGGAATATCCAAGGTGGCGAGATGGGTTATAATTCGTTTGGAAATATTTTGTTTTATGGTCTTGGGATGTATCTTTGTGCATCAGTTCAAGTTGGGATGTTCTTTCCGTTAGCAGAGTGGACAGAGAGTGGTGGTGAAAAAACATTTGTTCATACTCCTGCTCAATTTTTTCAAGGAATGGCTGTTGGGTTGGTTGTTGCAGCTATAGTTCCAACCATTATTGCTGGTTTAATTGGATACTCAATTTTAGGTCTGAGAGGACATTATTTTGCAATCTGCACATTGGGTTTAGGAGTGGCCGCGGGTGAAATTTCTGGAGGAATAGAAATTATTGGTGCAGGTCAAGGTTTTACTACACCACCTTTTCCAGACGTTGGTAGTTTAGAAGCTAGAGGAGAATTTTTTTATTTCTTAAGTTTCTTTACTTTAATTCTGACATTTATTGCAGTGCGTTCAATCTATTCTACAAGATTTAAATTAATACTTAACGCTATTAGAGATAATGAGGATAAAGCTGAAGCAATGGGTATTGAAACAATGAAGTATAAAATTATTGGTTGGATGATCTCAGCTTTCTTTTGTGGATTGGCAGGAGGAATTATGGGTGGCTTGGTTGGATACATCGATTCAACAGATGTTGCATTTGACGGAAGAGAAATGGGAGTATTCATGGTATTGATGGCAATACTTGGAGGTAAAGGAACTCTTTGGGGCCCAATTATTGGTGCAACTATATTTCATATTTTTAAAGAAGGCTTTTGGACATTCTTTTTAGGTTGGCAGTATGTTGCTCTAGGAGTTTTGATTGTTGTGATTGTGATTTATTTTCCAGAAGGAATTATGGGATGGCTTAGAGAAAAATATCCAGAGAGATTTGGTGAAGTGGTTGATGAAAAAGATCGTAAAGCACAGGTAGAACTTAAATGAGTATTTTAGAAGTAAGCAATGTAAGTAAATCTTTTGGCGGTGTTAAAGCTAACGTTGACATTTCAATGAATGTTGAAAAAGGGAAGATAGTTGGATTGATTGGGCCAAATGGTTCAGGAAAAACCACATTATTCAATTCGATTGTAGGAACTTACCCAATCGATAAAGGATCTATTAAATTTAATGGAAAAGAAGTTTCTGAGTTACCAGTCCCTGTAATTGCTAAGTTAGGATTATTGAGAACTTTTCAGCAAACGAGAATTTATGGAAAGCTTAATTGTATAGAAAATATGCTTATTAGTCATAAAGGTAGTGACGCAGATTTAATGAAAATATTTTCAAAGATCCCAAAAAAATTAACAGATAAAGCTGAAAATTTATTAAATTTTGTGGGATTATATCAAAAAAGAAAGCTAAGAGCTGGAGATTTATCTTTTGGTCAACAAAAATTACTGGAGCTTGCTATGGCATTAATGAATGAACCAGAGATGCTATTACTAGACGAGCCTACAGCTGGGATTAATCCAACACTAATAAATGGTATTATTGATAGATTAATTAAAGTTAACCAAGATTTTGGAATAACCCTTTTGGTTATTGAGCACAACATGAGAGTCATTATGCAATTAGCTGAGAATATTTTTTGTTTAGCTCATGGAAAAATGTTAGCCAATGGATCGCCAGATGAAATTAAAAATGATAAACGTGTCATTGATGCGTATTTAGGAGCTCAATAATGTCTAACCAATATGAAGTATTAGGAAAAGCTCCGACACCAGATGATTTAAAAAAATTATCTCCAAACGAAATTCATTTAACTATTAAAAATTTAAACGCAGGTTATGGAAAAATGGAAATATTACATAATTTTGATTTATTCGTAAATAAAGCTCAGTCTTTATGTTTAATTGGACCTAATGGTGCAGGTAAATCTACAATTCTTCATTCAATATATGGTTTTACAAATATTTTTTCTGGTCAAATTGAACTTGAAGGAAAAGAAATTACAAATCTTACCCCAGCAGATAAGTTAAAGTCAGTCGGTATAGCTTATATATTGCAAGATAACTCTGTATTTCCGGATATGACAGTAGAAGAAAACCTATTAATGGGAGGATATATAAAAGAAAAAACAGATGAGTCATATGAAGAGGCTGAAAGAATTTTTGAAAAGTATGAAAGGTTAAGAAATAGAAGAAACCAACCAGCAAAAGTTTTATCTGGTGGGGAGAGAAGATTGTTAGAAATATCTAGAGCATTAGTTATGAAACCTTCAGTGCTTTTAGTAGACGAACCGTCAATTGGACTTGAACCCAGATATATTGAGATGGTTTTTGAAATATTAAGAGATCTTCAGCAAAATGAAAAAAAAACAATCATTCTAGTAGAACAAAATGCCAAAAAAGGATTGGAGTTTGCAGATATAGGATACGTTTTAGTATCTGGGCAAACTGCGATTGCAGGTAAAGGAGACGATTTACTTCAAAATCCTGATGTTGGTAGACTGTTCCTAGGTGGATAATGATTAATAAAAATTTTTTCTTTAAAGGATATAGATCTATTTTTACTCATGATAGTCCAGCTATAGCTCTTACTTGTTGCTTTATAGCAATTGGTGCTCTCTTTAAAAATTTAGGTTTTAATATTCAGGAAAGTATTTTTTCAACTGTTTTAACTTATGCTTTACCAGGCTCACTAGTAATGGCTGAGTCTATGTTAATTGGTGCATCTTTGTTAAATATTTTTTTGGCAGTTTGGTTTGTTAACGCAAGACTTTACCCAATGGCTGTATCTTTATTTCCGTTAATGATGCACAAGAGTCAACCCAAGTGGAAGTATTACTTTTCTTGTCATTTCATCGCTGTTTCTGCATGGCTAATCATGAAAAGCAATTATAAAAAAATCCCAAAAGAACATAGAATTGATTATTGGATTGGTATTGGAAGTGCAACTGTAAGTGTATCAGTTATCGGAACGTTTATAGGTTTCTCTTTCTCTGAGTATTTGAATAAAGATATGATGATGGGATTAGCAATTCTTAATCCAGTGTACTTTTTATGTATGATGGTTGGAGCATCAAGAACTATTCCAGTTTCATTGTCTGTTTTTCTTGGAACAATATTAGGACCACTTATTTATTTATTTTCACCTGAGTGGTCAATATTATTAGCAGGTGTAATTGGTGGAACCATAGCTTATCTAATAGGAGAGCATAGTGTCAGCTAATATCGTTTATGCAATCCTTGTTACATCTTTAGCAACATTTTTGTCTAGATTTCTGGGCGCTCTTACATCTGAGGGCATAAAAGAGACTTCCAAGCTTTTTAAGTGGTTTAATTGTTTGGCTTACGCAACTTTAGCAGCACTAATAGCTAGAACCATTATTTTTCCTGCTGGTATTTTAGTAGAGGTTAGTTATTCAAGTAGATTTATTGTTGTAGTGTTATCCTTAGCTGTTTTTTTTGTGTCAAATAAAAATTTTGTTTATCCAACAATCTTTTCAGCTATTTGTATGGCAATACTTAATAATTATATCTGATTAGATTAATTTATAAAATAAGGTAAAATAAAATTTAGAATGCAAAAAATTACAGGCATAAATATTCAAGAGCATGATGAATCAAAAAGGATTATAAAAATAAGTTTAGAAAATGATATTATAGATAAATTAATTTTTCCTTTTAATAAATTCGATTTAACAGCTTTAGAACTAAAACCATTTACAAGATTTACTCTAGCTAAAAGTTTAGATGATTTAACAAATAATAAATTAAGCGAATTAATGAACTCAATTATTAGAGATAGATCTACAGGTTGTTTTATTATTGGACCAAAAAATATAACCGCAAAAATTAATGATACATTTTTAGTTAAGTTATCAACTGCAATAGCTCATCTAATTGGTGTACCTAATCATGATGCCATGGCAGGAAAATATTATGCTCGTTTTCATGTTAAACACGAAGATAGTAGCGACTCTTATTTAAGAAAGGCTTATAGGAACATGGATCTTCATACAGATGGGACATATGTGAAAGATGTAACCGATTGGTTAATTATGACAAAAATTAATGAGCAAAATGTTGAAGGTGGTGAAACAGCTATGTTACACCTTGATGACTGGGAGCATTGTGAGGATTTATACAATGATCCAGTTGGGAGACAAAATTTTGTTTGGGGGTCACCAAAAAGTAAAAATATTGATTACAAAGTAGAGCACCCAGTCTTTTCGACTGATAAAGAGGGAAGACCAACGATATCTTATATAGATCAATTTCCAGAACCTCAAAATATGGATCAAGGAAATTTTTTACAAAGATTATCTGATGGATTAGAGGAAAGTAAAAATAAAATAATTACGAAATTACCTGTTGGATACTCTGTAATTGCAAATAATTATTTCTGGCTTCATGGAAGAAAACCTTTCAAAGAAAACAAGGAATTAAGCAGAGAATTACTAAGAATTAGAGGTTCTTTTTTTGTTAATTAATTCAATATAATCAATATAAAGTATCCAAAATTATGAATTTAGGTTTTATTGGTACTGGAAAAATTGCAGCTTCAGTGATTACTGGAATATGTAAATCAAAAATTTCCTATAAGAAAATTATTATTTCTCCAAGAAATAAAAAAATAGCTCTTGGGTTAAAAAGAAAGTTTAAAAAAATAGTTATTGCCAAGGATAATCAACAAATTGTAAATCAATCTAATTGGGTATTTTTATCTGTTACACCTACTGTTGGTGAAAAAATTATTAAAGATTTAAAATTTAAATCGACCCAAACAATTATTAGTTTTATTTCAACAATTACTTTATC
>CACMRS010000001.1:45000-106504 GCA_902616165.1 uncultured Pelagibacteraceae bacterium | reverse complement strand
TATTATTTTCAAATGCTTTCTGAAAATGGATTAATAGGTTTGTTCTTTCTGACTATTATGTTTTTTTACTTTTTTATAAATTATTTTAAAAATTTATTCTTAGGGAATAGATTTAAGCATTTAAATTTATTTATATTGCCAAATATCATTAATCTTTGGCCAATAATTCCACATGGGAATTTTTTTAATAATTGGATTTCAGTTACAATTTTTCTTAGTATAGGATTTTATATAGGCTATACTCAATTAAAATTATTTAAAAACGATTAGATTTACTTTGATTTTTAAAATTTGCCTATGTTAATAAATTATACATACTATAAAATTATATTTTCTTTCTCGCTAACTTTAAAATATATATAGGCTATGTCTAATAATATAATCCAAAAAGAATTTTTAATTGGTTATGGAAATGTAAAAAAGGTTAAGATTGGTAAATTTAACCCTTTAGTTTTTATTGGGGGTCCATGCGCAATTGAGAGTGAAAAACATTCTTTAGTAATGGCTTTGAGGATAAAAAAAATTTGTGAAAAACTAAATATTAAATTTATTTTTAAATCTTGTTTTAATAAAGATAGCAGATCTTCTCCTGAAAGTTTTAATGGCATAGGTTTAGATGAGGGATTAAGTATTTTGCAAAAAGTTAGAAATAAAATTAAAGTACCTGTAGTTTCAGATTTCTCTGATGTTGCCTGGGCGAAACCAACAGGTGAAGTTGTTGATTTATTACAGATACCTGCATACTTATGTAGACAAACGTCAATTTTAAAAGCTGCTGCAAAAACAAAGAAACCACTATTATTAAAAAAAGGACAATTTATGAGCCCTTGGAATATGAAGAACTCAGTCCGAAAACTTGAATTTTATGGATCAAATAAAATTTTATTAACAGATAGAGGTACTTTTTTTGTCTGTTATATTTATTGTATTTGAAATTTTTAGTTGATGTTTTATGGCATCTAATAAACTTCCTGAGCTACCAACCACATTTCCAAATCTAACTACTGAGAAATTAGATGTCTTACTAAATTTTCCATAATATTTAGTAATTTTTTCTCCAACTGCTTTACTCAATCCTAAAAAATTAATTGGCTCAACAGCTTTATCTGTAGATATAAAGATAGTTTTTTTTACATTATTCATAATAGAGCTTTCACAAATATTATATGTTGATCTAATATTATTCATTGATCCATAAAACCAATTATTTTCAACTAAATCTACATGTTTTGATGCTGCTGCGTGATAAACTATATCTGGTTTATGTTCCTTAAATATTTCGTTTATCATATCAAAATTATTAATATCAATTAAATAATTAAAGTATTTGTTTTCAATAAACTTATTATTATTTAATATTTCTCTATTGATTAAGGATAATCTATATTCATCAATATCGACAATAATTAATTTTTTAATATTAAACTTGGAAATTTTATAACTAATTTCTTTACCTATACTCCCACCACCTCCTGTAATTAAAACTACTTTATTTTCATAAAAAGATTTAATTTCATTATTTATATCCTCATTGATATTTTGTGATTTGATAGAGATATCATTTAATATATTTAAAATACCATCCTCAGAAGATTGATCAATTTTAGTAATAAATTTTATACCTTGATCAATTACTTTTTTTTTAATTTTATCTGCCTTAAAACTTTCTATTGATGGAATACAAAAAATTAACTTTTTAATTTTCAAAGAATTTTTTGAGAGTCGATCTTCAAATTCACCAAAAGAAATTATTTTAATACCATTAATATACCTACCAATTTTTGATGGGTCATCATCTATTATAAATTGAGGTTTTGTAAAATTATTATTTTTTATATTGTCTAATAAAGCTAGACCCGATCTACCAGCCCCGTATAAAATATATTCTTTAAAATCCTTATTGTTTATTTTTCTATTTACAATTATTAAGGAAATTCTACTAACAACTATTCTTGAAATAATTGACAATAAACAAAATAAAACAGTTTGGTTAAAAATATTTTTTATTGATAAAAAATAATTATCCCAAAAATATAAGTTTATATTATTAAATTCTAAAATATTTTTGAAAATATACAAAATTACAAATATTAAAATTGAGCCATAAATTAAAGATTTGATGTTATCTATGGCAAAAGATCTATTGAGATAAGTATAATTTCCAAAATAAAAATTTATAAAAAAAATAATTATAAAAAATAAACAAGAATAATAAAAAAATAAATTTAAATAAGGAATAAAGTTAATTTGTATAAATGAGGCAGAAAAATAAACAGACAATAATGCAGATATGAAATCTAAAAAAATGAGTAATAAAATAGGAATGTACTTAGAGTTCATTTTTTTCATCTAGTGTTATTTAACAAAATTATTAATTTTATTTACTAAATATAATAATTTTTTCTGGCCGATTAAATGATGACTTGGTAAAGAGATAGATAATTCTCCAAGTTTTCTTGCATTTTTTAGCACTTTATATTTATTAAAATTTGAAAATCTTTTTTCTCTATATATCTCAGGACATGATCCTTGATTTGCATCTATACCACAACTTGCAAGATAACTAATAAATTTATTTCTTATCTTTTTATTAGCAGCAATTAAATAACACCTATAACCAGAATGAAAAATATTTTTGGGTAATACTGGTGTATAAATAAAATTATTTTTTTTTATATTTTTATAAATAAATTGAATATTTTTAAATCTTATATTTATCATTTTTTTTAAATTTTTAAGTTGCTCTATACCTACAGCCGCTTGGACTTCAGTCATTCTTAAATTTGTTCCGTTAAAATCATGTACCCATTTAAATAGGTTGTTCTTATTTTTTTTAAATATCTTATCATAGTTTTTTCCACAATCCTTATAAGCCCAAAGTTTTTTATATATTAATTTAGATTTACAGGATATCATTCCTCCTTCACCGATAGTGCTAATTATTTTATCATTACAAAAACTCCAAACCGAAATATCTCCCATAGAACCGACATATTGATTATTTATTTTTGCTCCATGAGCTTGAGAGCAGTCTTCTATAATGTAAATTTTTTGTTTTTTTCCAATAATTTTTTTTATTTTTTGAATATCACATGGCCATCCAGCCAAATGAACACAAATTATTAATTTTGTTTTTTTATTAATTGCTAATTTTAATTTCTCTATTGAGATGTTTTGTGAGTTAAAATCTAGATCAACAAACTTAATTTTTGCTGGAGTATTAAGTAAACAAGATGCCGTTGAAATATAAGATCTTGGTGTAACTAAAACTTCATCATTTTTCTTTAAATTTAATACATTTACAGCAGCATCTAAAGCTACAGACCCATTAGCTAAAGATATTGAGTTTTTTAATCTAAAAAATTTTTTAAAATCATTTTCAAACTTTTGACATAAATTGCCAGTCCAATAATTAACTTTTCCAGAGGCCATTACTTTTCTGGTAACCAAAATTTCTTTTTTTGAAAACTTTGGCCAATCACTAAATGAAATTATTTTTTTAGTTTTTACCATTAAATTCTTTATCTATAATTATCCTATTTTTTTTTATTTTATTATAGAACAAAATACTCCTTATTAAGAAAAGAGTTGTGAGGAAGATAATTTTAAAATCAATAAGAATATTAAAATTGTTTACGTACCATATATCTAAATCAAATTTTTTTTTCCAACTAATATTGTTATCTCCATTAATTTGAGCCCATCCAGTTATGCCAGGTTTCATATTTAGTCTAATTTTTTGATTAGAGTTATATAATTTAATATATTTAATATAAAGTGGTCTTGGACCAACAAAGCTCAAATCACCTTTTAAAACGTTAAATATCTGTGGAATTTCATCTAATCTAGTTATTCTCAAGAATATCCCAAGTTTTGATGGTTTTTTTTTTAAATTCTCTACAACAAGAGTTTTAAATTTAATTACTTTTATACTTTTTCCATATTTACCAGCTCTCTTTTGAGTAAAAAAAATGGGTGAACCATCAATAAAGTATATTGCTAAAGTAATAATTAAAAAAGGTAAAAAAAATAAAACTAAAAAAAAAAGTGCTAAGAAATAATCCAGTACTAATTTTAATATTAGATTAATTGATCTCATTATTTAATATCCAATTTTTTAATATTAAAAAATTCCATATAATGTTTGAATAGTCTTTTTTATTAATTTGGTGTAACTTCCAAATTTTTTGAACATGATCGATATTAATTAAATTTTCAATAAAATCATTATTATTATATATTAAGTTATTTGCCCATTCGTTAAGCTCATTGTTTAAAAAAAGTCCTATTGGATTTCCAAAACCCATTTTTGGTCGATTAAAGTTTATATCAGGCATATTTCTATCTAAAATTTTTTTTAAAAAATATTTTGCATTATTTTTTTTTATTTTTTCTTGACTGTCTAGTTCGCATGCAAAATCAATTAATCTATTATCTACAAATGGTGCTCTAGATTCTACAGAATTATACATACTTGCCCTATCTACCTTTACAAAAATATCGTCACATAAATAGGTATCAAAATCTAACTTTTGAAAATTATCTAAATTATTAAGATCAAATTTAAATTTAATTTGTTCAATATAACTTTTTTTATTTTCTGAATTTAATTTTACTAAATTATCAATATTGTAATCTTGTCTAACTATTTGAAAATAAAATTCTTCCAAATTATTAAATTGTAATGCATTTGAAATTTTAGAAATTTTATTTCCAAAATTAAAATAATTTAAATTTAAAATTTTCCCAATTTGATTAAGCTTATTTTCAGATATTAAATTGAGAGCTTTTGACAAAATTTTTCTAGAACTATAATTAAAAAACTTTAATTTGTTGTAATACTTATTCAAAAATAAATATCGGTTATATCCTAAAAAAACTTCATCTCCCCCATCACCAGATAATGCAACTCTTATATTTTCTTTAACTGATTTAAATAATAAATATGTAGGTATTTGTGATGAGTCTCCAAATGGTTCATCATATACTTTATGAATATTAATTACCTCATGAAAGAAATCATTTTTAGAAAATTCAAGTGTTGTATGATTTGAACCAATTTTGCTTGCAATTTTTTTTGCATATTCTGACTCGTCATAATCCGTATTTATTGATTTTACACAATAAGAATTTATCTTATTATTTGATACTTTGTTCGCATAATAAGTTACCAATGATGAATCAACACCTCCGGACAATAGCGTTCCATTATTTACATCTGAAATCAAATGATCTGAAGCAACCTTACTAAAAATTTGATCAAAAATATTTAATTTTTCATTAAAATTTTTATTTTTTAAGTCATAAAAGTTTTTTTCTCTTATTATTTTTTTTTCTTTTAATTCAAAAGTATTAACATCAAGATCAATAACAGTTCCTCTTTTAATTTTATAAACATTTTCATATATGGTTAATGGAGCTGGAATATAACTTAATTGAAAAAAATATTGTAAAGCTTCTTTGGATAATTTTTTTTTTAATCCTTTTAAATTTAATCCCCTCAATTCTGAGGTAAAAAAAAAACAATTTTCGTCTTTGTAGTAATAAAGAGGTTTTTGACCTGCACAATCTCTAGCAAGGAAAACTTTATTTAATTTAAGGTCATATAGTACAAATGCAAACATACCATTTAATTTTTTTAATGACTCATAAATTCCATGTTTTTCAATTAATGCCAATAAAACCTCAGTATCAGAGCTGCTTTTAAAATTATAATCTTTAGGAGTGTAATTTTTTTTTAAATCTAAAAAATTATATATCTCACCATTAAAAATTATCACATATCTTCCAGAATTTGATTTCATTGGCTGGATACCGTTAGATGTTAAATCATTAATAGATAGTCTTCTATGAGCTAAAAAAACATTTTTTTCAGAATTTAACCAATTTGAACTTTGATTAGGACCTCTATGATATAATTTATTTGATATTGAATTTATGTCTTCTATATCTTGATCACTCAATTTATTTTTTTTTTTACAAATTCCAACAAATCCACACACTTAATCAACCTTATTATTTTTTTTTAATAAATTTATAATTTTTTTATTAACTATATTTACATCAAAAATTTTTACTGCTCTTCGTCTTGAATTTAGTCCAAATTTTTTTATCAAGTATGGTTTTTTAATAAATTTATTAATTGCTTCGAACAAAGCGTCATTATCATTATAATTTACTAAAAATCCATTGTATCCATTTTTAACAGTTTCTTTGCAGCCTGGTACATTCGTTGTTATGATTGGACGACTAGACGACATCGCCTCCAAGATGGTTCTAGACATTCCTTCTCTCTTCGATGGTAAAATATATACAGAACATTTTTTATACAGATCTTTAGCAGTACTTTTCCAATTTAAAATTTTAATATATTTATGCTCGTTTTTTAACTTTAAAAAATTTTCGTTCAAAGAAAATTTTTTTTGATAATTGCCAACGAATATAAATTTTATCTTATTATTCGTTTTATAAACTTTTTTCGATACATTAAAAAAATTTTCTATTCCTTTATTTTTGATTATTCTTGAAATCATCATAAAAGTAATCTTTTTTGGAAATGTTTTTTGTTTATAAACCTCTAAATCAACACCAGACCCAGGAATAATTAAAAAATTTTTTTTAATAATGTGTTTTTTAAAAAAATTTTTATCATAATTATTTTGATAAATTATTATTTTGGATCTTTGTAAAGAAACTTTTAAAAGATATTTAAAAAAAAAATATATAATAAAATTTAATAAGCTATCGTTTTTGGATAAAAAAATACCCCCTAACCCTGTGATCATAGGATAGTGTTGTAATTTTTTATTGAAGAAACTTGCCAATCCAACATAAACATTTCCTCTAAAAGTATAAGATAAAACTTTAACTTTTTTTTTTGTTAAAAAAATTTTAATGATATTAAGTAAAGAAAATACCTCGTTAAGAATAAAAAAAGTTTTTAAACCATATGGTACATAATTTACTTTATTTTTTTTGAATATTTTATAAATTTCCTTACTAAAATCCTGGGATAAAACAGTAACTGAATTATTTTCTTTTAACGATTTAATTAGATTTAATCTAAAATTAATCAAAGAGTGGGCTGTTGAACCTACAATATAAATTTGTTCTTTCATTTTAATTTAGAAAAATTTATATACCACTCTACAAAATTTTTAATTCCTTTATCTATCTTTACTTTTGGAGAAAACTTGATCAATTTTTTCAATTTGTTTATATTAGCATAAGTCTTAAATGCATCTCCAATTTGAAAAGGTAAATAATTGATTTTGGCTTTCTTTTTAGTGTATTTTTCGATTTTAGAAATATAATCTTCTAATTCTTTAGGGTCACCATTTCCAATATTTAAAACTCTTATTTTAGCATTACTATTAAAAGAAATTTTTTTATCTAAAATATAACTTTCATTTTTTATTGGTTCTTTTTTAATTAATTTTTTTATACTTAAAGCAATATCTGACACATAAGTAAAATCTCTTACATGTTTGCCGTGATTATAAACATCTATTTTTTTATTATTTAAAATATTTTTGGTAAATTTATACAATGCCATATCAGGTCTTCCGTATGGGCCATAAACAGTAAAAAATCTCAATATTGTAAAAGGTATTCCATAAAGATGGCTATAACTGTGAGCCATAAGTTCAGTAGATCTTTTTGTAGCTGCATAAAATTGCAATGGAAAATCTGCAGGATCTTTCTCGGAATAAGGCATCTTGATGCTTGAGGCATAGACACTACTTGTACTTGCTAATAAAAAATGTCTTATTCTATTATATTTACGTGAAGCCTCCATCAAGTTAGTTGAAGCAACAATGTTATTTTTAACATAATCCATAGGTTTTTTTAAAGAATGTCTCACACCAGCTTGTGCTGCTAAATGAATTATAATCGTAATTTTATGCTTTATTAATAAATCAAAAATTTTTTTCTCAGAATAAAGATTATCTTTAATAAATTTAAAATTTTTGGGCCAGTCTTTTTTAAGTTTTAATATTCTTTTTTCTTTTAATTTCACACTATAGTAATTATTAAGTGAATCCAATCCGATAACTTTAAAACCAGACTTGCATAAAATATTTGAAGTATGAAAACCAATAAATCCTGCAGCTCCAGTGACTAAAATACTCATTAAGCTCCAATAATTTTTTTGTTTTTTTTAAATTTTCCCCTACAATCAACAATCATTTTCGAAGAACTTCTAATTATATCATAATTTATATAATCATGGTCAGTAACTAAACAAACTATATCCATAGACTTTAAATTTTTTTTAGTTAACTCAATTGATTTCAAATAATGGGTTTTTTTTCTTAACGAATAATTTTTTTTATTAATTTGGATTTTAATTCTTTTTATAAAATCATCATGATAAAAAATATTTGCTTTTTTTGAAAAAAGATTTTCAATTATTTTAATCGCAGGAGATTCTCTTACATCATTTACATTTTTTTTATATGCTGCTCCAATAATTAATATTTTAGAATTTAAAAAATTATTACCTTGAGAATTTAAAGCACTATTTATTTTTTCAACAATATAGTTTGGCATTGAATTATTTATATCTGCAGATAACTCTATAAATTTTGTATTAATGTCGTATTGTTTAGCTTTCCAAGTTAACAAATATGGATCGATTGGAATGCAATGACCACCTAAACCAGGACCAGGATAAAAAGCTTTAAAACCAAAAGGTTTTGTTTTTGCAGCGTCAATCACTTCATGTATATCTATATTCATTTTATCAGATATTAACTTCATCTCGTTAACTAAACCAATATTTACTGATCTAAATATGTTTTCATAAAGCTTAGTAACTTCCGCAGTTTTTATTGAAGACACTTTTTTAGTTTTTATATTTATAGATTTGTAGAGATTATCACACTTTTTGAGACATTTTTTTGAAAATCCAGATACTATTTTTGTAATATTTGAAATATTATAATTCTTATTACCTGGATCTTCTCTTTCAGGAGAAAATCCTAAAAAAATATTTTTTCCCACAGATAAATTTAATTCTTTAAATACTGGTAAAAAATAATCTGCTGTTGCACCAGGATAAACTGTGCTCTCAAGAACTATTAATTGATTTTTTTTAAAATATTTTTTTGCTTGTTTTAAAGAGGATGATATAAAACTCATATCTGGATCTCGATTTTTAGTAATTGGTGTTGGCAAAGTAAAAATAATAAAATCTACTTTTTCTAAATACTTGTAATTGTTTGTAAGAATATACGAATTTTTTGAAATATTTTTTATCTCATCTTTAGATATATGGGATACGTAGGAAATATTTTTTTTTAGTAAATTAATTTTTTTTACATCGTTTTCGATTCCTATAACATTGTATTTTTTTGAATTTAAAAATTTACTAATTAATGGTAAACCAACATAACCCAATCCAATTATAGCAATACTTTTTTTCTTTTGAAATTTCATTGACAAATTTATTTATATATTATTAAAAGAACAAAATGATACATATAATTTCAATAAATAAAAAACATTTCTATTTTTTTTTAATTAGTTTATTGATTTCCGGACTTATCACCTTTAGTTTTCAAAGTTTAGATAACAAACTTACAGCTCAAGAAACTGAATGTTCAAAATTTATAATTATCGAAACAAAAAATAAGTACAAATCTGTAGTATTATTTAATTATTATAAACTTATTCTTGAAAAGGAGATGTTCAAATTGGCTCAAAATAATGATCAGATATCTTATAAAAATAACAAAATTTTTTTTAAGAAAGAAAATTGTGAAAAAAATACAGAATTTATGCTAGAGAATCTTTTAAAAATTGAGAAAGAAATTATTGTTCAATTAAAACTTTTAATCCAAAATTTACAACAGGAATCTTTCCCTATTAATGACCAAGTAATGATTTTTGATTTAAAAAATTTAAATTTAATAAAGGTAAATCTGGATAGTAGGGTTGTTAATCAAAAAGCAGCAAAAGGCTATATTCAATTTTTTACAGCTTTATTTTTATTAAATTTTGCATTTTATATAGTGACTAGAGTTAAATTTAATTTAAAATAATTAACTCAATTTTTTCGAAAAAAGAATTAATAAAAACGGTAGAACCATCCATTTTTGTCTAATAGCTATACCAGAATTTGAAGTAACTAATGCTAAAACAAAGTAGAGCATAATAAATGATACAATTGCAATAAATTTGTATTGATTATTAATATATGAAAATCTAAATCTCAAAATAAAATAAATAAATACAAATATTAAAAAAGTATTTTCAATTATAAGAATAATAAAAAAAATATTAAAATCGACTAAATCAAAAATTGTTGGGAAAAAGGCATATTTAATTAGTCGAGTTAAAATATTTGTATCCACAGGTATACCCAAGGTGGTATTAGAATAATGTGATTGTAAATTATCTACAATTGCCAATATATTGCCCTTTAAAAAATATTTACCAAAACTACCTAGTAAATTGTCTAAAATAAAATAAATTATTAATATTGATAAAATTAAAAAAAATATTCTAATTAGAATAAATTTTAAACTTATTTTATGGTCTATAATTATCTCTTTTATGGAGAATAAAACTTTACAAATTATATAAGAAGCTAATATTACAAAACAAACATAAGGCCTGATGAGAAAAGCTAAAATTATTGATAATACAAGTAAATTATTTTTTTTATTCAATAAACTATATAAAAATAAACTTAAACTAAAGAAAATCAACATATCTTTATTTAAACCAGATGTAAAAAAGTTTAGTGACGGAATTAATAATGTAATGCAAATTGCAATTTTCTGAAACTTATCCAAATCTTTAATTAAAGATAGTAATAAAAGACATGATGAAAAAGATATAAAAAATGTTGCAATGTTTAAAGACTCAAATTTAATATTATAAAAATTTCTAAAAAACAAATTTATCCCATAAATTAAATTTTCTGATATAGGAAGTGATCCAATATTATAATTTTCTGCTTTATTGTAATATGCAAGTGCGTCTGTACCGAAATTATTATAATGACTGTAAATATAAAGTAAAAGATAGACAAATTTTAATAAAAAAAAAATATTAAAAGTAAAATTATCAATTTTAAATTTTCTAAACAAAAAACTAAAAAATAAATAAGATAAAGTTGCAGTTGATAAAATATATAATACAAACATTGTTAATTGTTATGGTAAATTAATTTTTTTATAATTTTGTCAACTATATTATTTTGATTGTAATTTAACATAAAGATCTCTTAACATATGAATGAAAGTAAATATAAAAATATCTAAAATGAAAAGGAGTCTGCTTTTATTGAAGAATTTAACCAATTCTAATTGAGTGGGTAAAGTCTTAAAATATATAGATGTAGATGTAAATGGCTGATTATCATGAATACCTATAACATTTACATCAATCAATAATTTATAATTTTTTCTATATAGTTGGTGGGAAAATAAAACATCTTCATAATAAGCTTTTGCTGAATTTTGCTTAAAATTTTTAACATTTTTTAAACAACTTTTGTGATAAAGAATGGTGCTACAAAGCCATTCAACATCTTTAATATTATTTTTAAGCTCACTATCAAAATTTTTAATAAAAGGCACGCACCTTCCCGATGCTAAAATTGAATATTCTTTAATTTTTTTAAAATTATTTAATAATAAAACTATAAATCTAAAAAATTTATATTTTTTATAAATATTATTCCAGGTTCCAGCCTGTAATGATTTGTCATTCTGTATTATAAGCGCGCTAACTATTTTTTTTCTATCTCGTGTGTCATGTACATACTTAGACAAATTCAAAAAAAAATTTTTTTTGATAGTAACATCATCGTCAATTTGAAGTATATAGTCCGAAGATGAATTTTTTATTGCTATATTTCTTTGAATTATTTGACTTTTTATTTTTGAAAAAAAAAATTTAATGTTTAAATCTTTAATAATATTTTTTGAAATATGTCTTAAATCAAGTTGATCAGTTCCACAAATTATGATTTCATTCGGAAGCACGTAATTATCATTAATACTCGAAATTAAATTTCTAATTTTCTTTCTACCATTATGAGTTGCACAAACAACAGATACATTTAATCTCTTTTTCATATAAGTTATTTTATATATTAAAGCTTTGTCAAAAAATAAATTACAACTATCTTTACTATAATCAGTTAATTTGAATTAAAAAATTTATAATTTTTTTTATTAATATTTATATAAAATTTGACCAATCTATATTATGAAATTTAAAGAAAGTAAAATTGTATATAATTATTAATTAATTTGAATTAAATATACTTAATATTAATTATAAAGGTATTTATTTAATTAACTAAAATTCGAAGGAAAAAATAAATTTTTTATCTTTATTGATTTGATAAATATTTACGAAATAAATAATGAAAAATAAAGAGTTTAACATCATTCATATTGGCATGCCAAAAGTAGCTACAACGACACTTCAAAATAAAATATTCCCAATAATTGCAAAAAAAACTTCAAGAAAATTACTTTTATACAAAGATTTAAAAATAATTTTAGGAAAATCAAATTTGATTAATCATTATTTTAAAATAAAAAAAATAAAAAAACAAAACTGCTTAATCAGTTTTGAATCTCTAATTTCGATAGATGCTAATCCATATTTTTATAAGAAAAATTTTGAAATCATTAAAAAAACTTTTGGCTTCAATAGTCACATTATTATAATTTTAAAAAATCCTATTAATTTCTTGAATTCAATATATTTGCAAAACATAAATAACTTAAATCTAAAAACTGAAGAAGACTTTTTTGTTTCAAAAGATAAATATAAAAAATTTATAAAAAAAAATAATAAAAGCTATTCTGCATCACATTGGTGTTTACAGGAATTCAATCAGCGCAAATTATTAAATCTTTATAAAAATTCATTTAGAAAAGTTACTATATTAAAAATAGATGCTTTAAAAGATCCATATATAATTAGTAAAACTTTTAATTTAACTTTGATGGAGTCAAAAAAAATTACCAAATTATTTTTAAATAAAAAATTGAACATATCACCAGGTGTTTATATCGTAAAACTTGCTTTTTTAATTAATACAATTTTAAATTATTTTAATTCAAGTTTATTAGATCTATATAAGTTTCAAAAAAATATTCATAAACGTATTGATAAATCAAAAATTAAACATTTTTATTATTTAAAAAGATTCTTAAAACTTATTTTCTTTTTATTGAATTTTAGATTTCTTTATCAACAAATATTATTAAAAATATTCAGAGATAAGCCCTATAATTTAAACTTAAAAAAATTTAAATACTTTAATATTAATAGAGAATTAAAGTTTTATAATAATTTACCTAAAGTAAGTAATTTTTATAACTAATTCTTTAAAATTTTAAAACATAGAAAATTAGTAAAATATATATAATTGAAATATAAATATAAAAAAAAGATGCTTAAAAATAAATCGAAAGATCTTTCTATTGTTGAGAATACCTGGAAATTTGACGATAATGTTGCAAATTTATTTGACAAACATGTAAGACAATCAATTCCTCACTACGATGAACTTCAAAATTATTTAGCAAGCATAGCTGAATGGTATTTAAAAGACAATTCATTAATCTATGATTTAGGGTGTTCTACGGGTGAAACAGCTATAAAACTTACTAAACTTTCAATAGATACTAAATTCAGTTTATTCGGCTATGATCAAAATAAAAAAATGATTGAGCTCGCAAAAAAGAAAATAAAAAAAATAAAAAAAAAAGGAAAAATTTCAATACAGTTTAAAAAGAAGGATATTTTGAAAGTTAAAAAATTTAAAAAAGCTAATTTATTTTATTCAGTTCTCCTATTTCCTTTTTTAGAATTCAAAGAAAAAAATTTACTTCTCAGAAAAATTTCAAGTTCTTTAGAGCATGATGGAGCTTTAATTTGTGTTGATAAAATTCGTTCAACAAATAGTAATTTTGAGGATATTTTCAATCAACTATATATTGACTTCAAAGTTAGACAAAAACTTTCACATGAAGAAATAATTAAAAAAGCAAAAAGTTTAAGATCAAGTATGTATTTAATGTCTGAAAAACAAATAATAGATCTACTTAAAAAAAACGGATTCAAAAACTTTGAAATATTTTTCAGATGTTTTAATTTTATTGGCTATATCGCAACAAAAAATTAAAAATATTGATTTATACTCATTTAAAACAATTACCAAAAAAATTTAATTTCGTAATAACAAAAGAAGTAAAATATGAAGAAGATTTTATAAAACTTATTAAATCTATTGAACATATAGATATTAGAATTAATGATAACTTAAAAGAAAATGAAATTAATATTACACTAGATCCCAAATTGTATTTTCAAAATTTAAAAGATAAAAAAATTGATCTATTTATAATAAGTGTTGATCATGACAATTCTTTTTTCCTTAACTCTATTAAATACTTAAAAACTAATAATATTAACAAATTAAAATACAATGAAAGTTTTTTTAAAAATTTTTTGATTAAAAGTTTCCCATTGAGAACTACAAAATGGAAATTGATCAAATTTTTAAATTATTTTAAAATATCAATTAGAAAAAATTTTATATTTAAAAAAATTTGGTATCCAAAATTTTTTTTTAAGCAACATTTATATAATGGAAAATTATTTGGCAAAGGTGATTACAATTGTTACCTCCAAAGATCTAAATCATTTGACAAAGATTTTAATTATGTTTCCGAAAATTTGTCTAATGAAAAATCAAAAAAAAATTATTATGATATTGTTTATAGCAGACCCTCAAAAGTCTGGGAAAATTATTTTAATAATTTGACTGGAGAAGAGCATTATCAACATTACTTAAATTTTAATAGAGGAAATATAATAAATTTAGGTGTTGAAAAGGGTTTTGAGATCCCTTTTTTTCTATCACATGAAATTGACTCTATTATTAATGTTGACCCAGCCGGAGAAGAAAATTTAGACAGTTATGTTAAATTTTTTACTAATGCTCATAAAGAAAAAATTTTTTTTGAAGAATCATTTTTGTATAATTCTTCAAGAATAGAAGGGAAACTTCCAAAATTTATTAAATCAACTACTCTTATTGATATAATTAAAAAGTATAAGGTTAAAGAAAATTTAATCATTAAATCAGATATTGAAGGATTAGAAATTGAAATTTTAAATGAATTGCCTCAATTAATGAGAGAATTTCGGCCGCAATTTGCCATTTCAATTTATCACTTAGACAATAGTTTGTTTCCTAATCATGCACAAATTACATTGATACCTAAAATTTTAATTGAAAATTGTATAAATTATAAATTTTATATTGAACATTACTCATATAACAGAGGAGAAACTGTTTTTTATTGTATTCCAAACTAGATATATTATCTATTTGTGCAAAATCAAATGTACAACTTATTTAAAATTTAAACTATTTTACATGTCTATATTTTTAGAAATTAAAAAAGATATAAATTTTTATAATAAAATCTCAAAGCAAAAAAAATTTGAAAATGTATGGGAGCAAAGAAGAAAAAATTTTAGAAATATTTTAATCGACTCAGATAATAATATTAACAAAAAATATTTTATTAATTTCAGATCACATAAAAATAAATTTATATCTGAAAATCCATCTATAAAACTTAATAATTTTTTTAAAAAATTACTTTATAATCATCAAATTAAATATAATAAGTTTATGTATAAGAAAATGGTAAAAGCAAATAAAGATCTTAAAAAAATTTTTAATAGTTTAAAATTAGATGAAATTGGAAATCCTGGATATTGTAAGATAGATGGTAATAAAATAAATGAGAGATTTTTACGACATTGTCATTTTTTTAGTATATTAAAAAAAAAAATTTCTATAAAAAAAATTAATTATATTACAGATATAGGTGGTGGGTATGGTTCTTTTTCTAGGATGGTCCATCAAGAATATAAAAAAATTAAAGTTATTATTGTTGACCTACCTGAACAATTATTGTTAGCAAAATACTATTTATCTTGTAATTTTAAAAAATCTAGAATCTCGAATTTAGTAGACGCTTATAAAGCTAAAAAAATAGATAAAAAATTTTTGGATAAATATGAAATAGTTTTAGTGCCTAATACTGAATTTAAAAAGATTAAAATTAATTATGAAAAAAATTTAGTAACTAATTTTAATTCATTTGGCGAAATGGATAAATCAAGTTTTAATGATTATTTTAAATCTAATCTTTTAAATAAATCAAAATATTTATTTAGTGTAAATAGAATTGATTCTTTTCCAACTTACAACAATAACATTACAATGTTTGATTATAAATTTGAAAATTATAAAAATATTCATTTTTGTATATCACCAGTTTGGGATGTTTATTTTATAAAAGCATTTTTTATATTTACCAGAAAAAAATTTTTTTCTTCTAGAAAAATAGAATTTATAGGACAGAGATAAAATGAGGATTATTAATAAATAAAATTTTGTGATAAAAATTATAAAAAAATATATAAGAAAAACTCTCGAAACTTTTGGAATAGAAGTCAGAATTAAGCCGAAATTTTCAAAAGTTATGAATTATGATGATATATATAGAAGTAAGATTTTAAGTGATAAACCAACCATAATAGATGTAGGGGCGAATAAAGGACAATCTATTGACAGATTTTGTAGGATTTTTAAATTACCTGAAATCTTTGCATTCGAGCCAAATCCTGAAGTTTTCAAAGTTGCTTTAGATAAATACAAAAATTTTAAAAATATCAGATTTAATAATCAGGGTATTGCTAAGAATGACTGTATAATACCATTAAATGTTACAATAAATACAGGCAATTCAAGTTTCCATGGTCTTAGGAAGGACAGTGAATGGATGAAAATTAGAAGCAAACAATTTAATACAACTCCAGATAATTACATAACTGAAACTGTTGAAGTAAAATGTACAAGCTTAGATAAGTATTGTGAGCTAAATAAAATAGAGAATATTGATATACTTAAGATTGATACTCAAGGTTACGAGGATGAAGTTCTGTCAGGAGCAACCCATTTAATTAAAAATAAAAAAATAAAATTTATTGAAGTAGAAATAATGTTTGATGAAGTCTATACAAAGACTATGAGTTTTTTCGATATTGAGGATAAATTAATGAACAATTATAAGCTTTACGGCATAGACTACCAGGGATTTAAGAATCTTTCTGAAGGATATATGTTTGCTGTAGATGCATTATACATTAGAAAATAGATTTAATAATTTAAATTATTAATAAAAAAAATTAATGATAAAATTTTATCTAAGAGTTATATACTATGAAATTATTGGTTTGTTTTTTTTTCATATTTTAAGGAGTAAAAAAAAACATAGTTACCAAATTATTTTTTCAAATTATCAAAATTTATTAAATTCTCTATGCATTAAATATGGGACTGATAAAGGATTCGATAATTTTAATATTAAAAAATTTTATGGAAAATCTAAAAGTGATTTTGATTTCTGTTATCCTCACATTTATAGTAAATTTTATAATGATATTTTTTATACTAAAAGAGAAAAGATAAAACTAGTTTTTGAATGTGGAATTGGTGAAAAAACTCAAAGAAGAAAATTTTTACCTGGAGCATCTTTAAAAGTATGGAGAGACTATTTTCCTAACGCTAAAATTTATGGAGCAGATATTAACAACAATTTAATCTTTCAAACAAAAAATATTAAAACGTTTCAAATGGATCAAAGAAATAAAAAAAGTATTTCTTATGTTTGGAAAAAAATAAATAAAAAAAATTTTGATATTATAATTGACGATGGATTACATAATTTTAAAGCAAATAAAATGCTTTTAATAAACTCATTTAAATTTCTCAAAAAAAATGGTGTTTATATAATTGAAGATATTCAGTTAAAGGATATTTTATTATACAATAATTTTTTGAGCAAAAAAAAATTCAAATATGAAATTGTTCACTTTAATAACCAGAATTACTCAAATCACTGTTTGATTAAGATTGTTAAATAATTTGAAATTTTTTCTATAATTAGGTTTTTCAAAATAATAACTACAAAATTTACCTACTTTTTTCTGATATCTAATATTCTGAGTTTTTGAGTATGAAAGTATTCTTTTAAGATCATCAACTGAATGTAATTTATATTTTTTATTAATTATATGTAACGGATCTAAATTAAAGTTATTATCTGATAAATATATGGGTAATAAACCATTTAAAGCTGCGGTAATACATAAAGAAGACGACCTATATATTGTGAAAAAATTATTATTTAAATCTTCTTCTAAAGAGTTATTTGAAATAAAAAAATTTCTTAGATTTACCGATTGCAGATTGATCCTATTTATAATTTCTATAGATTTAGACATTGGATGTAGTCTTAATGTAAATTTACAATTTTTATAATTTTTTGCCAAATTTATAGCCATAAATATAAAATCATTTGTCTCTGACTCGGGAGATTCAGGTAATAATAAAAAACTTTTGTTATAAAAACTTTTCTTTTTTAAAAGTATTTGTTTTCTATAAGACCCAAAATTTAAAACTTTGACTTTATTTTTATAAATTCCCTTCAAATATTTGTGAGGTTTTGAGCCGCTTGATAAAATATAGTCTGGATTAAACTCCTTTTTTGAATATTTTAAAAACTGATCTTTTGTTATTGTAGTAAACTGGTAGGCAATTTTATTTATTGTTTTAAAATCATGTTTAATTTTATTTATTAAAAATTTCTCCCAAGCATGATTTTCAAATGTAAAAATAATTGTGTGAGGCCGGTATTGTTTTATCAAAGCATTAATTTGATAATATAATCGAATATTCGAAACTATTGGTAGTATATATTTTAGCTGGTTTATATAATTTAAAAAAATATTAATTTGTTTATTTTTAATTTTTTTTTTTAATAAATTAAGAGCTTTTTTAACAAAATAAATATTTTTTAAAAAAGAAATTTCTTTTAATACTGAGACTGTCTTAGCTAAAACAACACTTGGTCGTCTTAATTTATTATTTATTTTTTTTGAGGGGATATTGGAAAAATTTTTAAAAATTGATAAAGTCTTTATATTTATTTTATTTAAATCATCTGCTAAATTTCCAAAAATGTAATCCTCTTTTAAACTTTTATCAGAAATAATATTTGATATTAAAAAAACATCAAAATTAGTATGATTTATTTTTTTTGGGTAAAAAATTTTATTTTCTGAAAAAAGATAAGTTACAAAAAATTTAATCTTTTTAAAAAAATCATTATTATAATTTTTTTTATTGAGATTTAAAAAGTTATTATAAGGTTTTAAATTAACTTGATGACCTTTTGAAATATGAAATAAAGGTAGACAATAAATCAAATCTGTAGCAAATCTATTCCTTAAAACTTTATTTATTATATCCTGAATTTTATGTGAATTTTTTTTCAATATTTATAATTAATATATTTTATTTTTCTGTTTGTTTTACCACTTAAATTTAATTTATGTCTTTACTATTTTGACTTGTTTTATATTTAATTAAATCTTTAAATTTATTTATTTTGATTACCTTCATAACAGATTTTGTTTCATAACCATAATTTGCTAAAATAAAATCTATTTTTGCATTTCTAGCGGTCAATAAATCAACAAACATATCACCTATATAAACACAATCCTTTTTTTTAAAAGAAAGTTTTTTTATAATTTTTAATATTTGATCAGGTTTTGGTTTTCCTTTTAACCCTTTCTGAGGGCAAGAAATTGCATCAAATTTTAAACCAAATTTTTTGATGAAAATTTTTGTTCTTGCCTTATCTTTTGATGTAACAACAGCTACTTTACTTACTTTGCTTAATTGCTTTAAAACATTCTTAACATCCGGATAAATCTTAACCAAGTAAGATTTTTTTCGAGATATTTCAGAATATGTTTGTGTAATTTCATTTAAATTATTTTTTATGCCAAGTTTTTGTAAAATAATCTTAAAAGGAGCTCCAATTAAGGAAAAATAACTGCTAAATGGTATTGTTAAATTATATTTTTTTTTAGTAAATTTCCAGCTCTCTCTCATGTTAGACTTGGTGTTAAAAATCACACCATCTAAATCAAAAATAAAAAGTTTATATTTTTTCATTATTATAATTTATTTAGATATTTGATTAATGAAGTAAAATTTGGCTTATCAAAATATTCTTTTGTAAAAAAGATATTTTTTTTATTTTTATTTTTTAATAATGGGTCTTTAAAAACTTTTTCTAACTCAGTTACATTTTTTATATAAAATTTATTTTTTAACATGAAAAGTGGATCTATATTTATTTCCCCTTGCAATTCATAATAAATTGGAACTTTTCCAAAACTTAAAGCCTGAATAGATGCTGCTGATCCACGATAAATAACGTATTTAGTTCTATTAATGTCATTTTGAAATGTTTTATTTGAAAAAATTAAATTTTTTGGAATTTGTTTTTTATCAGTTGATAAATTTTCAAAAAAAAGTTTTTGATCAATCATAGGATGAAATCTAAATATAAATTTTTTGTCTTTGAAATAACTTGCAGCAGAAATTGAAAGTATTAACATTTTAATCGTTTCAGATTTAAAGCCTTCAGGAATAATTAACACATCAGAGTTTTTTGAACTTTTTTGACTAATAGGGTTAAATTTATTAGAACCAATATTTATATAAGTAATTTTAGGGTCTAAATTTTTTTTAAATTTATTTTTTGTAAAATTTCCACTAGTTAAAATTATATCAGGTTTAAAATTCTTTCCTAAATTTAAATAAATTGAGGAGCTATGTTTTGTGAGAACTGAAAATTGATATGATAAGATTATTATCTTTGGAAATTTTTTTTTAACATGATTTATGATAAGCCTTTCCCATGAATGCCCCTCAAAAGTTAAAAATAAAAATTTAGGATTATATTTAGCTAATATTTTATCAAATTGGAAAACAAGCTTTAAATTATTATATGCACTTCCAGAAAATTTAAATACATTTAAATTTCTAAAAAATTCTTTTTCTAGTTTTCCTGTTAGTTTTAGTTTTTTTAATTTTATGAAAGTTACAAAAATTTTAAAAACCAATATAATTTCTTCAAATAAATTTACTGATTTAGATAAGATAATATTAGTTTCAAAAAATTTTTTATTTTTATAATAAATATTCTTACTATTAATTTCTGTAAAATTTCTCAAAACATTGCATGTGATATATTTATTTTTTTTTAAATAGTTAATTAAGTCTCCAAAATAAAAATCATCATTATTTTTTAAGTGTTTTGAATTAATTAAGTGAGATAAAAATAAAATTTTTTTTTCAAAATTTTTGTTACTAAATTTATTATCAGTGTAATATAACTCATTCTCTTTAAATAAATTTAAAAATAACTCAAATATTTTAGTAAAAATATTTTTGGTATCTATTTTTTTTTCTTCATCATTATAAGAATTATCATAATCTTTTAAAAAAACAGGATGAGGTCTCATTATCTGAAGTTGTCTTATTGCTAAAATATTTGGATTATATTTATTTTTTTTTAGAATAATTTCAGATAAATTTTTTAGTTTAATAAATCTTTTAAGTTTCAAAATATCTCTATGCCTCTAAATCTTTTTTTGAATTAATTGAGTTTTGGATGTGATCAATAGACAAAGAATTTATTTTAATATTATTTTCTAAAAGTTTAAATTGTTCAACTTTCATAATTAATTCTTTTTTTGATTTATTTAATTTGTCGTATTTTGACAAAACATCTTTTTTAAATGCAAACAACCCAACACATTTATAATTATATTTTTTTTTATACTTTCTTGAAAAATCAATTATCTCATTTTTTTGATTTACAGCACATTTGACAACATTTAAATCATTTTTATCAATTTCTTTTATTTTTGTTAATAAATGCCAGCAGTTATTTTTTTTTTTTCTTTTAACATATTCAACAAATTTTTTTATATGTTTTTCAGATAGAAAAAGTTCATCTCCAAATAAAATATATATTATTTGAGAATTGTTTTTTTTTATGACTTCGCTAACTCTACTCATGCCACTTATATGTTTACTCTTAGATTTCAAATAACTTATTTTATTTTTTTTTGCAAAATTGATTATTATTTTATCACCAGTTACTATGATTGGTAAAAAACCAATTTTTTCAACTTTTTTAGCTATACTCAAAAGCATTGGAATGCCATTTATATTTTTTAATAATTTACCTGGAAATCTTTTTGATTTGTATCTGGCCGGAATATATATTTTTTCTTTTTTCATAAAAATTTAATTTAAATCTTTAGCTGTTCAGTAATCCAATCATCTAATTTATCAATTTCATTGATTATTTTTACACCTGAGCTTGTTGGATCGTCTAGATTTATTTGAGTAGTAGGATCATAATATATTGATTTTATTCCTAAATAATTAGCTGCAACAGATGTTGAGGTAAAAGGTAATGAAATAACACATTTCGAGTTCTCAATTAATTTATATGGAGAAATTTTAGAGTCTATATAAATAACTTTCGGATTTTGTTTTAATTTTTTGTAAAAATTTCTGATATATTTTTTTTCCATATCTAAATTTAATTCTTTTTTTCTTTTAATAACTAAAAAAACATTTTTATTTTCAACAACTTTTAAAATATTTTTATAAAATTTAAATAAATGAAGTAAATCTAATAATTGGTATTGTTGAATTGAAGTAATATCAATTGACCATTTTTGATTTTCATATGCAAATAAAGATATTATATTCTTCGGCAATTTTACTTCATTATTATTATCATGAGAAAAAATTGGACCAACTACATTAATCTCAGATTTATTTTTTAGTCTTTTTAATAAGTAATCTTTGCACTCATTGGTCCAAACATTATATTTTTTCCAAGATGTAATTCCCCATCCCTCAAAATCAAAGCAAAGTTCGTTTCTCTTGTTATGACTAATTTCTCCTAATATGCTTAAATTTAAAATCTCTGGCTCATTAATAGTTGAATATGTCCACAAAGGCCTTTCAATACCTCCTGTCCAGATAAAAAAGAAAGTATAATTTGATGTATCTGAATTTTTAACTAATAAATTTTCAGTCAAATTTTTTAGAAGCAAAATTGAACCATATCTAAGTAATATTATGTCAATAATTACATTAATTAAAAGTCTTAGATAATCATTAATAAATTTGAATAAGTCGATTTGTTCTACAAATAAATTAACTAAACTTTTAGTCAAAATATTTTTTTTTATATATCTATTTTTTTTTATATTCTGATCAATAAAAATGATATTCTCTATTTTTTTATTTTTTTTTAACCATGAATTAATATTAAATTCGCTAAATTCATTGTCTAAATTAAGTTTTCTTGTTGGAAAGTTGCATATGACTGCTTTGTGATTATTTTCATTACTAACTAAGTTCACTTTAAATATTTTTTTGTAAATAACGTTAAAAACTAATATTATCGATCCAAAAAAGCTCTTAATAGCAGAGAAAATTAAATAAATAATAAATAACATGTTACTCAAAAAACTATTTACCCCTATGTTTAAATCATCCATATCTCTTAATTTTCGAGACCATTTATGTGGTAGAGGAAAAATAATTTTTGTACTTTTATCATAATAAAAATATAAAAGCGTAGTAAATATTTTCTTAAAATTTAACTTTTGAAAAAAAAATTGCTGTAAATACAATCTATGATCTGGAAAATTTTTTTCCCATAAAGAATTATTGATTTTTTTTGAATAAATTCTGCAATTCTGAAGTTTAAAAAATAACTCTCTTAATTTTACTATCTTATTATTGTTAACTAATTTTTTATTATTTCTCCAACTGTCTTTATAAATTTTATATCTTAACCTTTTAAAAATTTTAAAATTAATAATTTTGTAAAACATTTAAGCTTCTTAATTAATAATCATAAAGGTTTATAGTATTCACATTTGCCACATAATGAACTTTGACCATTAATAAAACCACTGTTAACTAGTTTTTTTTGTTTATATAAATTTTTTAAATTATTATTTTTCAAATTACCTATACTAAAATCTAAAGAATAATCATGACAGCATATATTTACATCTCCATCAGGCATTAACACACCTTGATTTAATCTTTTGTAGGAACAGTAATATTTTTTATTTTTAGAAATTATATTTTTATTTTTTGATCTTTCTTTTCCATCAATTAACGAAACATCAACAGCATCATTTCTAGAATGTAAGTGAGATCTAACCTCGATTTTAGAAGGATCTATAACTTTTTCTTTATTTAATTTATCTATTAAATCTCTGATTTCTGGATGAAAATCATTCCCAAATACAAGATAATAAACATTTTCTTTGTTATATTTGCATTGAAACCTTATAGCTTCCTCTAAAGTGGTTAGATATCTTTTTGAAACATTTAATTTCATTAAATTTTTATCATCTGGTAAATGAAAAGTTACAAAACCAAAATTGGCAAATTTAGTCATGAAATTCTCTGTTTTCCGTCTCCCAAACATTGTGGTTGATATAGATTGTTTATAACCCTCATTATCTAGGTAAAGAACATACTTATCAAAATCTTCATGAGCTAATGGTTCTGAATAACCGGTCCACAAAATTTCCGTAGATTTTGAAACATTGTTGATAAATTCCTTAAACTCTTCAAAGTCCATTTTTCTTTTTAAATTTCTACTAGAACTTATATTTCTAATTAATGTTTGAGGGCAATATTCACACATCATTGCGCATCCAATCGTTAAAGTTATTTCAAGTTTGTCGCCTTTGCCCTTAGAAGCATTAACAATTAAAGAATTTAAAAAAAATTCTGGTATAAATTTTTTGAAATATTTCGCAAGAAATAGAGAAAATTGGTTCATTCAAGTTTTATAAATCATTTTTGCACATTATCCACAATCCATTTCTTTAATAAAACCTTATCATTTATTAATTTTACTCCATTCGCTGATAAGTCATCAGATTTTAATTCTTTAGTTGGATCGAAATAAACAGAGGGTTTATTTAGTTTTTTAGCAGCATAACCTACTGATGTAAAAGGTTGTGAAATAGTAGCATCACATTCTAATAATAATTTATAAGCTGAATGGTCTGAGTCTATTATTAAAACATTTTTATTTTTTTTTAATTTGTTAAATAAACCTTCGATACGTCTTATAGAAATATTTTGTTTTAAATTCCTTTTTCTTTTAATAATAATCTGTATACCAAGCTCATCTGCTATATTTATAATCGTATTGTAAAAATCCCATAAAAGCTTAGGATTATTATATTGCCATTCTGCCATAGTTCCAATACCAGGAGAAAATTTATGTCGCTCATATGTAAATAATGCAATCTTTCTTTTTTTTGGAAAATTCAAATTTTTATTTGAATCTTTAAAATAAATTATGCCAATTTTATTGAAGTTGGGTCTATCTTTTTTAAAACTACTATTTTTTATTAATCTATTTATTAAAAACTTTTCACAATTATCAGTCCAAATAAAATAATTATCCCAAGAGCAAAGATGATAAGCATCTATATCAGGTGAATAATTTTTATCGTCGTTAATTTTCATATCAGTAAATAAGTTTAAACAAACAACTGAAACAGTAGAATTTTTTTTTAAAATTTCGTAAGTCCACAAAGGTCTTTTAATATTCTGAGTGAAAATAAAATAAAAATTTATTTGTTTATTTAAAGAAGAGCAATTAATAATAGATGCCTCAATTTTTTCTTTAAATAAAATTAAATTTGAAAACTTTAAAAAAAAGATATCAACTATTACTAAAAAAAAAATTATAAAGAAATTAATAGTAAATTTAAAGATATTTAGTTTTTTAATATAAAAAAACAAAGGATCAGGAATGCAAAAGATGTCATCCTTAATTTTTTTTTTAATTTTCTTATTTATAAAAAAAATATTCTTATCATGCTTAAAAGTTTCATTAATCCAATAAATTAAGTCAAATTTTGAATTTCTTAGAATTTCTTCCTCATTAAAATTAACATTTGCAAATATTTTTATATTCTTATTAAAATTAAAATTCTTAAAATGTTTGAAAGTAAAATTAAAATAAAAATATTTATATAAAATTGAAAAAAAATAAATTAAACCTTCAAAAAAAAAGTGTATAAAATATAGATAATTTAATATTCTAGACCAAAAAGAATTAACCTCAATTTTATTTTCCTTAAGCTTATTTATCCATCTATTTGATAAAATAAAAATTATTTTTTTTTTATTACTCAAAAAATAAATAAATGGAATTAATAATTTCATAAAACCAATTTGCTGGACAATTTTTTGTTGAGTACACAAATTATGATCAGGGTAAAAAGTATCCCACATCAAAGGCTTTGATTTATTTTTATAGTATGATGTTTTATGTATTGACTCAATAATTTGTCTAAACAAATCTAACTTATTTTCTTTAGATGATTTTCTTAAATACTTATAAATTTTTTCACTTAATTTAGTTAAATATAAATTAATAATTTTAATATTTAATAATTTGTAAATAAAATTCATAAAGTAAATTTAAATTTTTAAAATTTTTTTATTTAAGTAACTTTCAAAATTGAAATAATCTTAATTATCTTTTAACAAATGTTTAACTATTTTCAAATCTAAATGGTCGTCTATATCAATCGATCTATCTCTTGGCATTTCATAAATACCAATATTTCTTCCAAACAGACTTTTATTTTTTAAAAGATAATTTCTTTTCCAAAAATAAATACTTGCATTCATTTCATAAACCTTAGGTGCTTGTTGTCTAGAGACAATATTCTGATTTATTTTTTTTACTAAAGATATCTTTTTTTTTGTTACCTCTACCATATTAAAATAAGGATTTTTTTTTGCCTCATTTACTGAAAATAAAATATTATATTTTTTTTTTTTAAATTTTTTAAATGCTTTCAAAATATCATCAATTTTCCTAAGTGGTGAAGTTACGTCTAAATCACAAATTATATCGAATTTTTTATTAAGTTTTTTTTCACTTTCAATTAAACCATGCTTTAAAGCTAATAATTTAGAAGCTTTATCATTTGAAATTGTGTTAGGTCTCAAAAACCAACAAAGGACTTTTTTAGAAATAGCAAAATTTTGTATTTTTTTTGAGTCTGTAGACACAACAATATTTTGAAATAATTTTGATTTTTTTGCTTGATCAATCGTTATCTCGATCAGTTTTTTATTTTTTATTTTAGTTATATTTTTATTTTTAATACCCTTTGATCCTTTTCTTGCGCAAATTAAGCATAATATATTCATTTTATCCTCAAAGTTTTCAATACTTTTAAACCTTCAATGTAGCTGCAGGCATACTTTGGTTTTGATTTTAAGATATCTACTAGTTGTAATTCTAAAGTTTTTTGCAAAGATATTTTTTTAAATTTTTTTTCTTTATGCTTATTCTTTGAATAAAAATTTATTTTATTTTTTATCAAATCAGCATCTATAAGCTGATTGTTCATTATGACCTCAATATTCCGTTTATTTTTTTGAGAAAAATAATTTAAGTTAATATTTATTAATTTTACAAATTTTGAATATCCAATTAAGTTACAATAATCATAAGAATCGATCTTTAAGTTTGATAATTTCTTTAAAGTAATATTTTCTGTCTTAAATTTCTCAAATATCCAATTACTGTAATCAATCTCATGCGATAGGTCTAAATGAACTCCTCCACCTTTATTTTTGATAGAACTATAAATATTCTTATAATTTCTATCTCTCCAATTTGGCAAATAAGAATTACAAGTAACATTTGCAGTAACTATGGATTTATTTTTTAAGAAATATTTTAAAAACAATATTATTGGATGATATCTTAAGTTATATCCAACAAATACTTTGTTATTCTTAATTTTAAGTTTTTTAAATTTTGAAAATATTGGCTTTTCAATTAAAATTATTTTATTTTCTAAAATTTGATCTAAATATTTTAATTGAAAATAGTGTTTGTAAGTTTCTGAACAAATCACAATAAAATCTGGATTAATTTTTTTTATTTCTTTGATGTTCTTGATGACATTATCACCATTAATATGGCTAGACAGAATATAAATTTTTTTAAAAAAATTTAATTTTTTCATTACTCTATAGTGTTTTTTACCTATAGACCCATACCCGATAACTAAGCCAATTTTTTTCATGTTTGATAAGCTTTAATATAAATTTTTTAAAAATAAATCTTACCTATTTTTTAGTTTTTTGTTACTCATTTAAACTTTTTACCTTATAACTATTTTTTAAATACTAGATTATATTGTAAAATTTTTTATTTTTCTCAATTTTTAACTTTTTTAAGTTTTTGATTATCTTAATAATTTTTTTAATACTATCACCATAATCGTATGGATTTGCATATATATTTTTTTTTCTTTTTAAATTTATTAATCGCTTTAGTTTTATTTGTATCTCTTTAAAACCATAACCAGAATCAATTATACTTCTAGCTCTTAATCTTCCATC
The DNA here is from genome assembly GCA_902616165.1 of uncultured Pelagibacteraceae bacterium. Lineage (GTDB taxonomy): Bacteria > Pseudomonadota > Alphaproteobacteria > Pelagibacterales > Pelagibacteraceae > Pelagibacter. The sequence goes on along the minus strand of CACMRS010000001.1, from coordinate 78,081 downwards.
CTGTCTGGAACCAATATTAAGTGTTGGTACTTTAAGAGAAGGCGCCTCTAGTATACCACTTGATGAATTTCCAACAATTACATCAATAAATTTCATACATGATAAAAAAGTATCATGTTTTATTGTTGAGATAATTTTAAAATGATCATTTTTTTTTGCATATTGAAAAATTTTTTTTCTAAATTTACTATATTTAGTGTCAGCATTTGGAGTTGATATTATTACAAGATAATTTTTAAACCCTGATAGAACCTTTAGACAATTTTCTAATCCTTTTTCACCATAATTTTTTTCTAAAGTTTCAGGATGATAAATAAAAAAAATATTTTTGTCTTTAAATTTTATTTTTAATTTTTGTTCAATATCATTTTTTTTTTGAAATTTAATTCTTTTTATATTTGCAACACCTAACCCACCGACCTTGAAAATAGTTTTTGGGTTTTTTCCTAGCTGCATAACTCTTTTAAAATACTTCTCTGCAGCAACAAAATGATATTGTGAAAATATAGAAATAGAATGTCTAAAATACTCATCAAAGGAATTCGTTGTTGTTTCACCTCCATGTAAATGAATTATTGGGTATCGAATTACCATTGCTGCAATTGCACAGGATAAAATTTCATATCTGTCACCCAGTAAAATTACGTAGTCAAAGTAATTTTTCTCAAAGTATTTATTAAATTTTTTTATTCCCAAACTTATTGAATTAGCTACAGCGCCCTTTTTATCTTGTATATTTAAGTTTATTTTCTTTGATATTTTTATCTTATCTTTCTTAATTTCATTTAATGAATTCCCAAAACCATAATTTAAATGAGCGCCAGTTACAATTAAACTCAATTTAAATTCTTTTTTTGCTTCCATTAAAAAATTGGAAAGCAATCCATAGTCTGCTCTACTTCCTGTAACTACAGCTACTTTAATTTTCCTCATATTATTTGGTTTTTTCTATAGTTTTTTTTTGATTTTTTTCCTAAAAAATTTTTTAATTTATCTACTGACTTTCCCTTTAATGGTCTCATAGCAGTTAAATTATTATAGTCAAACTTTTCACCTTTTTTAATATCCCTTTTTGCAACTAAAGATTTTTTAACAAAAAAAATATTTTTCTTTTCTGAAATATTAATTTTTTTTTGTAAACTACCAATTGAAATTTCAGCAATTTTAATTAAATCAATCATTTTACTAAAATCTGTAATATTTAAACTTGCTAAATGATCCGGGCCTTTAGATTTATTTGAGAGGGTTATATGTTTTTCAATTATATCTGCACCTTTAAGTACAGCCATCATTGGAGTAAAAATACTATTTGAATGATCTGAAAATCCAACTGATATTTTATTCAGTTTTTTTTTTAAATATTCTATTGAATTTAAATTAAGATCTTTTGGCAATGTTGGGTATGCTGAACAACAGTGTAAAACTGTGATTTTTTTTTTATCTTGTCCATTTTTTATTAAAAAATCTAAAGATTTATTTAAGTCTTTAAAATTAGACATACCTGTAGATAATATAATTTTTTTATTTAATTTAGAAATTTGTTTTAGAAGTAAAAAATTATTTAATTCTCCAGAGGGTATCTTTATTCTTTTTAAGCCTAGTAATTTTGAATACTTAACATCATCCTCATGAAAAAAACTGCAGCAATACTCCATTCCAAGTTTTCTACAGTATTTTGATAAGCTTATGTGTTGTTTCAGATTAAATTCATACTTTTTTAAAAGCTTATATTGATCTACAATTTTTTTATTTTGATAGTTTTTTGTTTGATATTCTGCCATTGGAGTATTTGGAAGAATAAGTTTTTCAGTTGTATAAAATTGAAATTTTATAATATTTACTCCAATTTTTTTTGCAGATCGTATAATTTTTTTTGCTATATTTATATTGCCATTATGATTAACTCCGACTTCTGCAATTAATTTTGTTTTCATTTAATTTAAATCATACCAGAGATGAAATAAAAAAACATTCCAAACATTTTGTAAATTTGTATTTTCCCCTTTAAGCATGGGCATTACAAAATCATCAAAATAATCCGGATTAATATACCCAACTGTTTTTAAATTTTTTTTTGACAAATAGTGTGTGATTTTATTTTTTAAATCATTTCTCATTATTAAACTAAGAGGCATAGAAAAACCTTTCTTCTTTGAATCTATAATACTTTTTGGGAGTAATTGATAACCTACTTTTTTTAAAAGGTGTTTATACTCATTTTTATTTATTCTTTGTAACTTAAGGGAGTATATAAATTTAAATAGATCGTGATCTAGGTATGGAGTTCTAGTTTCAACAGAATTTCTCATTGACAATTTATCCTCTAAAAAAAGCATATCATCTTGAAATTGGGTTTGGTAATCCAATATTGATAAGTTTCTTTTAACATCTAATTTTGGCTTTTTTTTATTTAAAATTTTATAAAATAAAGTTGAAACATCTTTTGTATAATTTTTAAGATATTTTTTTTGCAAATCACGATTGAAGAAATAATAGTTTTTATAAAAATAATTATTTTTAAAATTTTCAAAATCATAAGGTTTTAAACTTTTATTTAAATAATTTAATGGTCTATTGTAATTACCAAATAACTCATCTCCTCCATTACCTGTGATACAAACTTTAAAATTTTTTTTAATCTTTTTATATAAAAACCATGGTAATAAGCTGTTTCCTTGGGGTTCTTCTATAGATTTAACAATTGAGTCTAAATCTGAGCAAAAATCTTTGTTTGACCAATAATAATCCTCATGATTTGATTTGATTTTACTGGTTATTGCCTTAATATTTTCTGTCTCGCTAAATCTTTTATATTTACTTAAGTCTGAATATACGAAACTTATCGTATTTACTTTTTCAAACTCTTTAGAATAAATTGAGGCTAAAATTGATGAATCTAAACCCCCTGATAATGCAAAAACTTTTTCTACATCTGATCTTGCCCAATATCTCAATGCATCTGCAATATTTTCATATACTTTAGCAACTAGTTTTTTGTTATCAGAAATATATATATCGGACAGTGTCTTAATGTCGAACCAAGAGGTTAATTTAGTACTCTTTGTTTTTAGATCAAATTCTAAAATTGTACCAGCTTTTAACATTTTAACATTTGAATAAATACGATTTTCACCAAAAATATAGCCAAGTACAAAATAATTATTTACTTGATCAATATTAAGATCATTTTTGTGAATATGAAGTGTATTTCTTAAGGGTTGAATTTCTGAACAAAAATAAAATTTTGATTTATTATAAAAATAATAAAGTGGTTTAATTCCAAATCTATCTCTAATCAGAAAAATTTTCTGTTTTTTTTTGTGATAGACTGCTATTGAAAAAAAACCTTTTAGATCATTAAGAATTTTAAAACCTATTTTATCTATTAATTTTGTCAAAATAATTGTATCTGATTTTATATTTTTCTCCTCAGGCAAATATTTATTCTTTAGTTCGATAAAATTAAATATTTCTCCATTAAATATTAAAACAATATTTTTAGTTTCCACAGGTTGAGAGCCATTTTTTAAATCAATTATAGACAACCTTCTCATACCTAAATAAAATCCTTTTTGATTTGAATAAAATCCAGATTCGTCAGGACCTCTGTGGATTATTTTATCTGTGATTTTTTTTATAATACTCTTATTTTTAACTTCTCTATCAAATAATCCTGCTATACCGCACATATAATCTTTCTTTTTTTATTTAAATAGATGAATAGCCACCATCAATAATAATGTTTTGTCCTGTAATGTAAGAGCATTCATTTGAAGACAAAAATTTTATTAAGTTTGCAACTTCTTCAGGTTTTGCTAATCTTTTTAAAGCTGTGTTATTTGAATATTGTGAAATAAATTTTTTATTTTGTTTTTTATTACTTCCTTTAACATGACCCAAAACCGCTCCAGGACTTACACTATTTACTTCTAAACCTCTTTTTCCATAAAAAAAAGCCATTTGCTTAATTAAACCAATGATGCCTGATTTGATAAGAGTATACGTTACATTCTCTCGCATATTTGTTTTTTTATAATTATTAGAGTTTTGAGCTAAAAAACCATAAATAGAGCTTAATAAAATAATTTTACCTTTTATGTTTTTTGAAACCATTTTTTTTGCAAACTCATTTGCAATAATTGTATAGCTTAAAAGATGAGCTTCTATGTTAGACTTTGTATTTTGTAAATTTAGATTTTCAAAATTATTTTTACTCCAATTTCCAACAATTGGATAAGAACAATTAATTAATATATTTGGAAATCCATGCTTAAGGAATTGAGTATTAATATTTTTTTTTAAACTTTTAAGTTTAGTACAATCAAAAAAAGAAAAATTATTACCAAACTTTTTAATATCTAAATTGATTATATTATTTTCTTTATTATCTAGGGCATTAATTATTGATTTTCCCAACAAACCAGAGCCACCTACAACGTAAATATTTTTTTTATTTTGATTTTTCATATGTTTAAATATACATCATTAACATCTATAAACAATTAAGGAAGCTATAACTTTGAAAATAAAACTTTTATTTTTTTTTGGATCTTTGGCTTTTATATTTTCGTTATTAACTGTTTATTATACTAAAGAAAATTTTAAACAAATATGTGTAAATTTAATCAAATTTAATTCCGAAAAAATTAATTTAAATGAAGTTGGTAACTCTATTCAGTCAAGTATTATTAACGAAATAGACACACTTGGAAAAGATTTAGATAATTTCGTTAGAATTGGTAAATTTAATGTCATTACTTCATCTATAAATAATAACTGTGATAATTACTTAGAAAAAATAAACAAAAGTGTTTTAATTTTTGAAAAAAAAATAAAAGAAAATTATCAAAAAAAAATTAATTTTTTAATATCAACAAAAATAACAAATTTGAATTTATCAGGTTTGTTTATTTTTATTACTTTTGTTTTTTATTTTTCTTCATTAACTTTCTTATTTTATTTTTCTGTAATATTTTTTTTCAAAAAAAATTTTAAATAATAAAGCAAAAAAACTATACCAGGAATAAAACTCCATTTCTGTCTTAAGGCTATACCATAATTGGAAGTTAATAATATTTGGAAAATAGCTATAAAAATAAAACTTATTAAAATAAATATTTTTAAATCAAATCTATTAAAAAAAACTTTTTTAAATCTTACAAATATTCTCCCAAAATTATAGAAAAGAAATAATAATAAAATTAACAAAAATAGATTTTCAATTTTAATAAAATTTAAAAATAAACTTCCTTCTTCCCATAAAAATGGGCGGAATAGATATTCCAAGGCTCTCATGAAAAAATTAGTTGATTTTATAAAATTCTCACCTGGATACATGCTCTGAAAATGATCTATAGTCTCTTTAATCCTAAATAATTGATCTGGGTAAAAAAAATAAAAAATAAATAAACTCAAAAAAATTAAACTCACTGATAAATTTATCATGTTTGCAAAATTTATTTTATTACCAAAAAACATAAATCCGTTTTTAAAAAACTTAAAAAGTAATAACGATATTATTGAAGTAAATAAAAAACTTAAAATTACTAAGTATGCAAAATGCAATCTAATAAAACTTAAAATTACTAATGATATCAAAAAATATTTTAAATTATTTTTTATAAAAGAGAGAATAAAAACTGAAAATAAAAATATAGTGATAGTATCTTTTGAAATTCCTGAACTCCAAAAATTATAAGAAGGTAAAAATATAAAAAATAAAATAATATAATTATCATACTTATTAGTAAAATATTTAGATATACAATCGTAAAAAATTAACGAAGAAATTGAGCTAAAGAGTCCAAATAGAAAATTGGTAGAAACAAAATCAAAACTTAGTTTCTTCAAAATATATACTAAATAAAGAAAAAAATTATGACCTGGTATAAAAGGAATTTTTTCATATTTTATTTTTTCCTCTGCATTAAAATAATAACTAATTGCATCTGAACCTGGTGATATTTTAAGTAAAGATAAAATATCATTTGAAAGATAAAAAATAGTAAATATCAAGCTGATAAAAAAAATCGCATTTGAAATATTTTTTTCGATTTTACGCGTTGTGCTGTAAAAATAAAATATAACAAAATTTACAAATATAATTATTAATGATAACGAAATTGAATATAATAAACTATTATAAAACAGCATTTAAATTACTTTAGGGAGTGATTTTCCCTAAAGGTTTACCTTTTAGCTTTTTCTTTTTAAAATTTTCAAAATTTTTTAGATATTTTCTATCAAATAGATCATTCAAATTTCTATTTTTCCACATTTTAGCTTCATGCCAACTTCCAGCAAAATGTAAAAAGTAATTATTCATTAACGATGTAGCAATACAATTTGCAATTAATTTTTTGTTTTTTTTATATTTTTTTGAATAAAGAAATGGAAAATAATTTGACATTTCATAAATCCATAAAGCTTGAAATTTATAGTCTAGTAGATTTATTTTAAAATTGCTTTGTATAAAGTAATTAAAATGAGTCTGTTCTCCTCCATCAGTTATAGATTTTATATTGTTATCAAATTGAAAATAAAAATCATAAAACTGCTTAAAATAGTTTTCTGAAATAACATAGACTCCTGCGCAAAATTCATCTTTCTGCGGTTTAAAATTATGAAATTTATATAAGTCTTTAAGCGATATATGTAGTGCTGAATCTAGTGGATAGTTTTTATCATAAAATTTGTTTCTTAAAAAAGAAATTTTTTTTGTGACCACTTCCCACTTATAAGGCATTTTATACCTTACAGAGACTACACTTATGGAATTTTTTTTATGGAATTGAAAAATATTAGGTGAATTTTCATTTATTAAAATATCAGTGTCAATCATACAGATATTTTTTACATCCTTATATTTATTTTTAATTATTTGGGGTGCAATCAATTTTTGCCATTCAGGCTTTTTCCAGTCAGAAGAGGATTTATCAACTAAATTTTTAGTAATAATTATAATACCTATATCATTTTTTCTGCAGTAGTTATAAAAATGTTTATAAGAATATTTTTTAAAATTATTCAAATATTTATGTCCTATTGCCAAAGTACATAAATAATTGTTTTTTTTCGAATTTAGTAATTTTGTAATCATATTATTAATTATAAATTGCTTTTAACAACTTGGCCCATCTTAACAAAAGAATTGGATTTCAATATACAACCTTCTTTTATTACAGATCTACTTCCGATGAAGCTATCTTTTCCTACTATTACTCCACCATTTAAAGTTGCGCTAGTAGATACATGGCAATTAGACGACAGTATACAATCATGTTCAATTAAAGAATTAGAATTAATTATGCAATTTTCTCCTATTTCAACACCTGAATTTATAATTGATCCATGCATTACAATAGTGCCAGGTCCTATTTTTGAATTTTTAGACACGTAAGAATTTGGGGAAACCACAGACTGAAATACAAATCCTTTTTTTTTTAGTTTATTAAAAATTTTTGACCTCTTTTCACAATCATATATGCTTCCAAATGCTAATATTAAATTTTTTGTAATTTTTAAAACTTTTTCAACATTATTTAAACCAACTAATATCGGATAATTTAGAATTTTAGTCCCAGGTTTTTTGTCATCAGAAACTAAACCACATATTACATATTTTTTGGTTGCCTCAATTACATCAATACAAGAAAGTGCATGACCTCCAGATCCAATTAGAATTATTTTTTTTTTCATTTAATTTTTTTTATTGACAATACGGTTTTCGATTTTCTTGATAAATATAGTGAGTTTATCATATTATCAATATCAATATGTTTTAAATTTAAAGTACTTTTTAGTTTTTTATTATTTAAAGACATGTTTTTAGGTCTGTTTACTAAATTATTCTTTTTTTTTATTTCACTAAAGAAAGATGGAATGATCAATTTATGATTTAGTTTGAATTTTTTAGCCAACTTTAATGCAAAATCATATTTTGATATCTTTTTATCTGACGAAATATTAATTATTCCTGAAATATTTTTATCTATAATTTTAACTAATGATTTAATTAAAAAATCAATGCTTACAGGCGTAAAATAAACGTCTTTAAATACGTGAATTTTATGATTATTTTTAAGAGAATCAATTATCCAATCACTAAATGATTTTCTATAATTTGGTCCAAAACCAAAAAAATTTGTTCTAATTATGAGGCATGAAGGATTATGTTTTAAAAGTTTTTTTTCTGCTTCCACTTTAGTTTTCGCATAATAATTCAAAGGACAAGTAAAATCATTTTCATTATAAAATTTTTTTTTTCCATCAAATAAATGATCGGATGAAACAAATATAAATTTAATACCAATTTGATCACAAATCTTAGATAGTTTTAATGTTAATTTCACATTGGTATCATTTGCTTTTTTTTTGTTTTTCTCACAATTCTCAATGTTTGTGATTGCAGCTGTGTGAATAAAATAATTAATTTTTTTTTTTAAGAGAAATTTTTTAATCTTATTTGAATGCTGTAATTTTAATTTTATATTTTTGATACCAGAAATTTTTTTTTTATGAATTAGTGAATAAATACGATAATTATTTTTTAAATTTAAAAAAAAGTTTAAGCCAAGTAAACCTGAGACACCTGTCAAAAAAAAATTTTTCATGATTACAGCTTATTTTTAGACTAATAACCAGATAATGTTAATTTATATTAACAAACCTATAAATTTTAATTTTATTAAATAACTTGTATTAGGGAATTTGTTATGTATAAGGTAATTTTTTAATATTAAAATCAACCAAAACTATTACATTATGGCAAATAAATTCAAAAATATTCAAGCTGGTGTTCTTAAAGCTTTTCAAGAAGAAATACCGTCTATTTATTACTCTGATAAATCTAAAAAAGAATTTAATCATTGGAAAAATGTTATGGAGTTTCACTATCATGATTTGATGAAATTTCCTAAAAATATGTTCAGCGGAAAAAATTTAATTGATCTTGGATCAGGAACAGGAGAAAACACTGTTTATTTTGATAACTGGGGTGCCAAATGTACACTAGTTGAAATGAACCCAAATGCTTTTAAAATTTCAAAAAATATTTTCAAAAAATATTCCAAAAAATTTAATCAAAATAAGTTTATAAATAAATCAATCTATGATTTTAAAACAAGTAAGAAATATGATATTGCTCACAGCAGAGGTGTGTTTGCACATACTAATGATCCAGAAAGAGCTTTTAAAAAATTAGCATCTCTTGTTAAACCTGGTGGATATTTAATTTACGGAGATGGTAATAAAAGTGGAAACTTTCAAAATATGTTACAAAGACTTGCGATTTTTAATTTTGCAGACAACTGGGATGACATGGTTAAGGTTGCTGAAGTTTTATTTAAAGAAGATCTAGATCGATCTCAAAAATTTGCAAATAGAACAAGAAGATGTATTATTTTTGATAAATGGGTTGTTCCAAGATTAACAAATCCATCAATAAAAGAGGTTTTAACTTGGTTTAAAAAAAATAAAATTAAAATATATTCTTCATATCCAAATATAATGCCATCAGTTTTTGGTGACTCTTTACATCACCGTCCAATGTTTGATATTGAAAAATTTATGCAACTTACTTCATTTATAGAGTCTTATTGGTTGATACAAAACAAAATGGATAAAATTGAAATTCCAAAAGTATTTAAAGGAATTGAAAAACTGGCAAAACATCAAGATGATATGGTTGATTACATTGATGATTATAATTTAGAGGATATTCAAAAAAAATCACTTAATGTTTTATCAAAAAAAGTAATTAATTATAATAAAACTTTAAAGTCTATGAATTTTGAAAAATATTTAAAAAATCGTACAAGCACATTTTGTAAAGAGGTTAATGGTTTTTTATCTGTTTTAGATACAAAAGATTTATATAAATCTAAAAAGTATATTTCTAAATGTAGAGAATTATTTAGAGGTGCCCAAGGTATTAGACATATAGATTTTATAGGTTATAAAAAATAATTTTTTTATATGACTGATTATATACCTGGAAAAATAAACAGCCATAATGAGTGGGATAAATTAAGAGAAATTATTGTAGGCTCTGGTGAAGGTTTAGGAGCAACAATAGAATGGCATTCAGAAAAAAAAATCTCTGAAAAAATATTATTAAAAGCTTACGAGTTATGCAAAAAAGCTTCACCGAAATGGTTTGTGGATGAAATAAACGAAGATTTAGAAAATTTATCTTCTAAGCTAAAAGAATTTGGCGCTACTGTTTATCGGCCAAAAGTTCATGACATTTCAAAGATATATTCTTCACCTTTCTGGAGTTCATCAGGAAATAATATATACAACGTTAGAGACTTAAATTTAGTTGTTGGAAATAACGTAATAGAAAGCCCTTCGCATAATATTAGTAGGTATTTTGAGACCACAGCACTTTATGAAATTTGGTATGAAAAATATTTTGAGAATGGTTTTAAATGGATTGCAGGACCTAAACCCAAATTGTCTACAGACCCAGTTTTACCATATTTTAGAGACGAAGAAAAAAGAGTACTTACTGAAGAAGATATTAAACATAAAGAATTAACAGGTGGTAGATTAGAGAAACTTCATAAATTAAAAGAAGACGAAATATTATTTGAAGCAGCTAATACTGTAAGAATGGGAAAAGATTTACTTTATTTGGTATCATCATCTGGAAATTATAAAGGTGCCAAGTGGCTTCAAAGTGTTTTAGGTAATGATTATAAAGTACATGTTACAGATAGTCTATATAGAGCTAGTCATTTAGACTCTACAGTTTTATGTTTAAGACCAGGATTGGTTCTTTTAAATAGTAAAAGAGCTAACCCAAAAAATCTACCAAAAATATTTGAGAAATGGGATAAAATTTGGTTTGATGATGTAGCTCCAACTTCTGAAAATGAGTTAAAATTTCAAAATGAAGTAAGAGACGAAATTGCTAAAGAACTCACAGAGTTAGGTTTTAAAACTAATTTAGGTTATATGAGTTCTCCTTGGGTGGGTATGAACCTACTTTCACTTGATCAAAATACGGTGCTAGTTGATCAAAGACAAACAAAAATGATTGAATTACTTGAAACGTATAAATTAAATGTGATAACAGTTAATTTGAGGCATATGTATACGCAAGGTGGTGGTATTCATTGTGCAACGTTAGACACTGTCCGAGATAGCAAACTTGAGAGTTACATATAAAAAAAATATAAAAAAACTATCATCAATGCCTTTTGGAGTGATGTTTCATCATTTCCATTCAAGAAAAATTAAAAAATTTGGTCAAGGATCAATTGATAAAAATCAATTTGAAAATATTATTAAATTCTTAAAAAAAAATTTTACTATTCTAACACCTGAAGAGTGGATTTTAAAGGTAGAAAAAAAAAAACTAAAAAAAAAAGATATTTGTCTGACTTTTGATGATGCTCTTTTAAGTCAGTATGACGTAGCTTTGAAAATACTAAATAAATATAATTTAAAAGCATTTTGGTTTATTTATTCTTCAGTATTTAATGGTGAAATAGACAACTTTGAAATTCATAGAAAATTTAGGTCAATATACTATAAAAATTTTGACGAATTTTTTTTCAATTTTTCTAATCATACAGATAAAAACTTTATATTAAAAAAAATTAAAAAATATAAAATTTTCTTTAAATTCATGAAAAAATTTTATCCAATTTATTCAGATAAGGATATTGAATTTAGATTTTTACGAGATCATGTTTTAACTCAAATCCAATATAATAATATTTTAAATAAAATGATGACTGAGAAAAAAACAAATAAAAAAAAATTATCTAAAAACTTATGGTTAAAAAATTCACACTTAAAAAAACTGTCAAATGCCGGACATATGATTGGAATGCATGCATACAATCACCCTTATAAATTATCTGAACTAAATTATGTTAAACAATTAGATGAACTTAAAAAAAACTTTATACATTTAAAAAAAGTTCTCAATAAAGAGCCTATATCTATATCTTACCCGAATGGGTCATTTAATAAAGACACTCTAAAAATAATAAATAAGCTTAAAATAAAATGTGGTTTTCTTTCAAACATGAAAAGTTATAAGAAACTTTATCCTAAAGAATACGTATTAAGAAGACTTGATCACTCTATTGTTATGAAAGAATTTATTAAGTAAATAAAATTTTTTTTTTATTTTCTTTTTGAAATTCATAAATACTTTCAGAAAACAATTTATGAATTTTATAAGTTCTTAAGTATGAAGGTAAGTTACAAGAACCATTTCTTAAAATATTTTTTACATGTTTTATCGTCTCAGAACTTTGGTATGGTGCTTTAAATTTATTTCTAATATCATTTTGATCATAATAAAAATATTTATTTTTTTGATAAAATTTAAAAATAAACTTATTTTTATCAAGTCGATAATCATCTCTTAATATTAATTTATCATTAAAATTATTTGTTACTTTAATTACACCAGAAGTTTCAAAAAAACCTTTTCTTTTCGTTTCATAAAATTTTTTGTTTAAATTATTTAATTCAAATTTTAAATTTTTTCTTCCGGTAAGATATATAAAGAGATCCACAAAATGTATTGAATTAGACAAAATACCCCATCTTTTTCCGCTTATAGATATTGAAGTTTTTTTATTTTTAATAATATTTTTTTTTAAACTTTTAAATATGGACCAAGTTCTTCTTGGACAATTTATCCAACATTTCAATTTTTTTATTTTAATTATTTCTTTCGCTAGGTCAAATTCATTTGGTTTTTGAAAAACTATTTTTTCAAAAATAAAATACTTAATATTAAAAGTATTTACTATTTTTTTAAATACATTAAATCTAACATTAGAATTCGTTGAAATTATAGACAGAAAAAAATTTTCTTTATTTTTATTAAGATCTTTTAAAATTACAATTTTATTTTTATTTTTACTATTTATTCCTTTTTTAAAACTTTGGAGTTTTTTATAATTTATATCGTAAATAAATATTTTTTTAATTTTATTAAATTTAATCAGAGACTCACAATGTCTTAATCCAATATTTCCAAACCCAACAATCAAAACATTAGTCATTAAAAATAATTGGGATATTTATTTAGCCAATTTTTTAAATCTAAACTTGTCATCCAATTTTTATTGATGTTTGATTTATATGAAAAATCTTTTTTAACTTTTTTTCCATTTCTACACATTAAAGTTAAAATTTTTTTATCTAAAATCGACGGAATAATTTTGTAAAAATCTTTAAATTCATATGTTTGATAAGCATCTTCAATACTTATCATTTCTTCATGAAGTTTTTCCCCTGATCTAATTCCAATTAATTTATAATTATTTTGTTTTCTACTTACTGCATTTGCAATATCTAAAATTTTAATTGAAGGAATTTTTTTAACAAATATTTCACCACCATACATTTTCTCAAATGCCATCCATACAAATTGAACACATTCATTTAAGCTAATAATAAATCTAGTCATTCTTAAATCTGTAATTGGAACCTTTGGATATTTGTTAACCACCGATCTAAAATAAGGAATTACGGATCCTCTGGATCCAATAACATTTCCATATCTAACGATAGAAAATTTAGTACTTTCTTTACTGCTCTTAAGATTTCCTGATATAAACAATTTATCAGCAGCTAACTTTGTGGCGCCATATAAATTTATTGGATTGCAAGCTTTATCTGTTGACAAGGCAACTACTCTTTTAACATTATTATTAATAGATGCATTTATTATATTCATTGATCCATTAATATTTGTTTTAATACATTCAAAAGGATTTGTTTCTGCCGTTGGAACTATTTTTGTTGCTGCCGCATGAACAACATAATCAGCTCCTTTCATTGAATTATTTAAATTTGTATAATCGCGAATATCACCAATTATAAATTCAATCTTTTTCGAATTTTTATATTCTTGCTGCATGTCCCACTGTTTCGATTCATCTCTGGAATAAATTATTATTTTCTTAGGTTTGCATTTTTTTAAAGTCATGCTAACAAATGCTCTCCCGAATGATCCTGTCCCACCAGTAACAAATATTTTTTTATTATTTAGATTTTTCATATATTTTGTCTATGATTTGAACACTTTTTATAGCATCAAAAATTGTTACTGCATAATTTTTTTTATTATTCAACGCATTGTCAATTTCTTTAAATTGATTATAGAAACCAGGTTTAAATTTTTTATCTATTACAAAATTCTTAAATTTAATATTTTTATGTTTTTTTTTCACATTAATTTCCTCTAGAGGACTTAAATTGAGAATATTTTGATCATTTATAAGAGAAACTGACCAGTTTGAGGGTATATTCCAATATCCTATATAACTTCCAAAATCGCCATAAGAAGAAACAATATTACATGTAATAATGTAAGAATTTTTAAATTGTATTTTTTTTTTATTAAAAATTTTTAATTTGCCTCTCAGTAAAAAAACGAAAAAATCAATTGTATGAATTGAATTTGCAAACATCCAATTTTTAATAGTTAATTGATCATGACCTAAAGATTTTGCTTTATTTGTATCTTGTTGATCTTTAATCTCTATATATCTAATTGAGGATTGATTTGAAATAATTTTTTTTAATTTTAAAACGCTACCTAAAAATCTTCTATTATATCCAACAAAAAATTTCATTTTTCTATATTTTCTATTTTTAAACAATTTTAATATTTTTTTTGACTCGATTAAATTTAAACCCAATGGTTTTTCTACAAAAATATTTGTTTTTAAATTAATAAAATATTTTAAATAACATAATAACTTTTCAGGAGGTAAGCAAAATATAATTAAATCATATTCATTTTTTTTAAACTTATGAATATCATCATAAAAATTATTTATATTAAATTTTTTTGCAAAATTTTTAGCATTTTTAATTTTTCTACTATATACACCAGACAAATTATAGTTTTTAAATTTACTTACAACTTCTGCATGTCTTTTTGCAGTATTTCCAGATCCTACAAAACCAACTTTTAATTTTTTACTTTTCATCAACTGTAGTTTTAATAATTTTATATACTTATGAATGTTTAATTTTTTTTAATTATTTTTTGGTATCTTTAATGCTTATTTTACCACTATCAAAAACAATCAATTTAGTACAGTTATTTAGTATAGAAAGTTTATGAGCAATTATAATTAGTGTTTTGTTTTCTTTTCTACTCAAATTAACTATATTTGAAATAATTTCATTTTCATTTTTTTTATCCAAGGCACTTGTGGCTTCGTCAAATACAATTATATCTGGATTGAAATATATAGCTCGCGCTATTGTGAGTCTTTGCTTTTGTCCTCCTGAAATTTTTAGACCTCTTTCACCAGTAATGGTATCCAGCCCATTGGGTAAATTTTTGACAAAATCAGATAAATTACATAATTCTATGCACTTTTTAACCCTTTTGTTGTCAATTTTATTTTCATCTACACCAAAAGCAATATTATTTCTAATAGTATCATCGCTCAAATAAACATTTTGAGAGACATATCCAATATTTTTTTGCCAAGCTACGAGATTTGATTCATCTAATTTTTTGTTATCAATTATTATTTTTCCATTAGTTGGATCCAACAAGCCTACAAAAATGTCTGCAAAAGTAGTTTTACCTGATCCACTTTCTCCAGTTATGCCAATGATGTCTCCTTTATCAATTTCGATATTTACATTTTCTATTGTAAATTTAGTGTTACTTGGATGTTTAAAATATAAGTTTTCTATTTTTATATTGTTTTCAAATGAAATAGATTTTGAAGTCTGACTGTAATTAAATTCTTTATATTCTAAATTTAAATCATTTATTATCCTATTAATTGGTGTAAATTGATTTTGAAAAGTTGTAAATGCAAGCGTAATACGTGTAAGTGATGGCATAATTCTGAAAGCCACTGCTGTAAATAAAGCTGTGTATAAAATAATATTGTCATAACTATTAGAGGTTATTAGTAATACTAATATCAATAAACAAAAACAACAAACAGTAATAATTTCATAAATTATTTTTGGTAAATTTGTAGCAATATCAGCTATCACAAGATATGAAACCATATTATAAATTTTATCATAAAATTTATTTACGATATTGTTTTCCACTTTTAACATTTTAATTTCTTTTATACCTTCAAAACTTTGAACAATTTCTGAATTTGACTGGTTGGCATATATAAATCTTTTCTTTCCCCATTCTCTAAGTTTGTTCTTTAAAAAGAAATTGATAAGAAAAAAAGATGTCAAAGCAAATATAATTAAACTCAATATTCCTTCAGGTTGAAAAAGAAATAATATTATGATTAATGTAATCAATATAAGGCTCTCTGAACATATTGTGCAAATAGATTTCAAAGTTGATTTAAAAGTACCTACCTCATTATTTAATATATTAATTAATAATCCTGAACTCTTGTTTACATGATATGAGTATGATTGATAAATATAGTTTGAGAATAAAGTTTTTGTAACTCGTCTTTGAAAGTCACCAATATATTTATTTGTCCACCACAAAAAAAATATTACATATAAATTTTTTAAAATATAACCTAGTGTTAATAAAGATACAGAAGCTACTACTAAAGTAGGATAGCTAAAATCCTCTAAAAATTCAGTATTTTCAAAAATAAATAAGTTTACCTCTTTTTGCATTAGGATTTGTGTTAGCGGTACAATCATCAAAACAATTGATGTTTCTAAAAATGTATTTAAGATAGATAAAATTATATAGAAATAAAATTTTATTTTTTCACTTCTGTCTAAGATATTCCATATCAATTTAAATAAATACATAGTTATATATTTTTATGTTAATTAACAAATTTTAGATAAAAAAAAGCCTTAAATTTTAAGTTACTAATTTTATCAAACTATTTCTCTCTCAAGTTTAAATGCCTCTGCAAATTTAAAATAAGATTGCATACCTCTATATTTTGCTAACGTCTCTAAACCTTCTCGAGATCGAGGAAATGGGAAAGGTTTAGCCTCATTTTTATATTGCTCCCAGCTTTTTAATTTTTTGTTCAAATACTTAGTTATATCTACATAAGTAGTTGGAGAAAAATTCTTATAAAACTTCCAACCTCCACTACAAACAATTTCAAAAGAATAAATTTCTTTTAATGAAGAATTCTTTTTAGGTCTTGCCGCAACTTCAACTGCATCATAAGTAATTTTATGGTCAATATTTACTTCAGATGGATTATGTGTAAAGATTACATTGGGTTTAAAAAATTTAATTTGCCTTTCAATAGATTGAACAATATCTAGCATAGGATATGTATCAAATTGTGTACAAAACCTTTCTTCAAATACAAAATTATTAATTCCCAATACCTTTAATGATTTTTTACATTCTATTTGTCTTATCTCACGAGCTTTTAAAGACATTTTTGATCTTTCATTTCCAATGCCAAATCTTGAGGAAACCCCCTCTCCAAGGAATAATATTTTAATCTTTGCATTTAATGATTTAGCTTTCATTAATGTTCCTCCACATCCTAAAATATCGTCATCTGGATGTGCGGCTACTACAAGTATTCGTGAATTTTTTAATTTCATATTTTGTTATTATATTATTTGAATTTTACACAATCTTTTTGATAAAATATACAACATTAAAAGTAATAGTTTTATTTACAATTAGATATACGCTATTTTTAAAAAATGAAAACTAAAATTCTAATTTCTGCAGCTAATGGAATTATTATGAATAGTTTAATTAAAACTTTAAAAAAAAACTTTTATGTTATTGGAATAGACAGTGAAGTCCATGGTAGTGGTGCTTATATTTGTGATGAATTCTATTTATCACCCAAAGGAACAGATATAAGATTTTTAAATTTTTTAAAAAATTTAGGTAAAAAAGTAGAATATATTTTTCTGTTTGTTGACGAAGAAATTAATCTAATTAATAAAAATAGAAAAAAATTGAGTTCTATTATCAAAAAAATCATTATTTCAAATAATAAAACTTTAAATATTTGTTTAAACAAATCGAAATTTCATAATTTTTGTATAAAAAACAATTTTAATGTTCCTGGATTAAATTATAAAAAAAAAATGTTGGCTAAACCAATTTTTGGGAGGGGAAGTAAAAATATTTTTGAAATAACTAATTTTAATGACTTTAAATTTTTTAAAAGTAAGCAAAAATATATCGTACAACAATTTATTAAAGGTAAAGAATATACAGTGGATTGTCTCTTTGATAAAAATGGTAAAATTATATTTGCCCTTCCAAGAATTAGAATCGTTCATAAAGGAGTGAGTATTGTTGGACAGATTGTTAAAGACAAGAATGTATTATTAGAAATAAATAAAATTTCAAATAAATTAAAATTTTTTGGTCCCATAAATATTCAATTGATAAAAGATAAAAGAGGTAAGATTTGGTTTTTAGAAATAAATCCTAGACTTTCAGGTAGCGTGGAATTTTCTATTAAAGCCGGGTTTAATCCACTTAATTATTTTATTCCAAAAAGAAAGTTCGTAATAAGTAAAATTAAATACAATAAAGTATTTAAAAGATCTTTGATTATTAATAAAGAATGAAAATTTATAAAAAACGAATTTTAAAAAAAAAATTAGAAAAATATAAGATAATTATATTCGATCTGGACAATACAATATATAACGAAAAAAATTTTATTTATCCTTCTTTAAAAAATGTATCAAAATTTCTTACAACTAAAATAGATATTCATGAAAATGAAATACAAAAACAATTATTAATATTAAAAAATAAAAATCAAAAAATATTTGATAAATTTCTTTCTAATTTTTTGGTGAAAAAAATTAATTTAAAATCATTAGTCAAAAGAACAATTAATAAATATCAATCTTATAATTGTAATAACCTGAAAAATGTAAGTTCATTAAAAAATATTTTAAAATTTTTTTATAAGAAAAAAAAACTTTTTTTAGTTACTAATGGAAATCGACTAAGACAGAAAAATAAAATAAAAAAGCTGGGTATAAATAAATTTTTTAAGAAAATTTATATCTTAGATAATGATTATGACTATATCAAACCTTCAACGAAAAGTGTTAATAGTTTGAAAAAATTTATTAAAAAAATTGGATTTAAAAATGCAGTTTATGTTGGTGATAATAAAATTACAGATAAAGCTTTTGCAAAAAACCTTAAAATATCTTTTATCAATTTTTATTTTAAAGAATAAAAATACCTTTTAAATAAGTTGAATTTAGGGTGTTATTTGATGATCAAATTAAATGTTCATCATGTAATTTAATTTTTTCTATCTCCTCTACTTTAAGCATTGAATTTTTAATTTCATTTATAACTTCTCTATGTTTATTATTTATTAAACTTTTGTAATTTCTGGGGTTTTCATTAAATTTGTTTAAATTGTTTTCAGACAAACTAATATCAAACTTATTTTCAAAAATTTTATTTAATTTTTTTTTTACATTTGGAAAATTTTTATTAATTTCGTTTAAATTTATAAATATTTTTTCGAAACTACTATTACTTTCTAATATCCAACCTTTTAAAAAGTTTATATGCCAAGGAACATAACTATAAATAAGTTCTAAAAATTTTTCCTCATCTGAATTTGAATTAAAACCAAAAGGTAACCAAAAATTCAGACCTTTATGAATAAGTTTTGGGTTCTTATAAACACCATCTTTTAAATAAAAAAATAGACTATTTAAGGTCTCCTCAATAGATCTATATTGTAAAATAACTAAATGGTTTGAAGATATTAAATTTAAGAAATCATTTGTAGCCAAAGTATGACTGTGGGTTGAAAAAAAAAATTTTTCTTTTCTAAAAAAAATCGTATTAAATACTCTTTGAGAGCATATATTTTGAAATCTATTTTCTTGATATGGAAAAGTTTGAAATGGCCCATACCCAACATTCTTAAATTCATCTCTAAAATATTCCATTAAAGAGGTACTACCACATCTTGGTGTAGTTATGTGCCAGATTACTTTTTTTTTCTTTATATAATCATTTTTTTTTTTTTCTAAACTTAGAAGAAGTTTTGACGGTAATATATTTATTTTTGTAAAATATTTTATCAAATTCATAATTTAATTATTTTTCTATTGGATAATGATTGTCTTTTTTTTTTTAAAATTTGTTTTAATGGTAAATTAATACTATCTTTAAATATCATAATTTCTTTAGTACCGATTAAATCTAATTTAGAAGCCTTAATATGAGATTTGATCTTTGATTTGTAAAATGATATTTTTGGAATAAATGCGATGTCCATTGATAACCTAGGTTTAGCATTTTTTAATAGAATACTTTGGTGAAGTGTAGAGCAATCTGAAACTAAAAATTTACCAATCTCATATTTAACATCAACTGGCTTATAATTTTTAACTACATCTTCACCCGTATCAAATTTCCTAAATTTTAACCAATTAATATCTATATAATTTTCTTTAGGTTTAAAAAACTTTACGTAATTTTTTTTTACATCACCGAAAATTGGTAGATACAAGGTGCAGCTTTTATCTGTATTATGATTTGTCCATGCATCAGAATGGATATTATTACTGGCATTTGGATTGGTATTTTTGTCGTTAAATTTTATTCTTAGTTGTGGAGGTGATACAAAATAATCAACTAAATTGAAAATTCCTGAGTATTTCAAAAAATCTATAAAACTTTTTAAAAATAAATTATATTCTAAAGATATTTCTTTTCTTGGAACAATCATGCCATTATGAGTAATATTATCTGGTTTATTTTTTTCTAAATATTTAATTAAACCCTGTAAATTTTGTTCAATATTTAATTTTTTACTTTTATTTTGATTAATAATTGTACTATAAATGAAACTCATAGAAGCACTTTGTATATTGCTTAGTAAATTTTTTGGGATTTTTCCCTCAGAAATTAGATCTGTTTTTTTGCGTAACAAACTTTTATCGCATAAAAACTTTTGTCTAAGTTTTCTTTTTTTATATTCCGATATCATTTTTTTTTAACTAATAAATTTAAAATAAAATCTAATTCTTCCTCGTAATAAGATGATTTTTTATCTGTATAATAATTGTGAATTTTTTTGCCTTTATTACCAATCCTGTTCATTAAATAAATACATATAAATTTTATTAAATAAAGCTTTTTTTGTAACCGTATAAAACAATTAGATTGGAGCTGCCCAGCAACAAATGATTTAAATATTTTTTTTGAATTTTCATATATTTTGTTTCCTCTATTTTCTACTGAAGACAATGCTTTCAAATTTTTCAAAGACTTTTTATAGATTTTATTAAAACCGTCATCTCTAATTTCTGATAACTCTTTTCTTATATATTTCTGATCTGTTTGAAAGCGCACTAGAAAAAAAATTTTATTAAATAATTTACCTTTACCTAAAATTGGAGGCAAAAGTCTCCATAAATACTCATTAAAATTTCTTCTATAATTTATACTAAACTCCTGATTTGTATGAAGGTTGTGATAAATTTTTTTTATAATACTTGACCTATAAATCACATAAACAGGCAACTGTTCAAATCTTTTAATTGATTTAAGCCTATCTAATGGCTCAACCTGATTTTTAATTGGCAAATTATAAAAAGCAGATCCTTTAATAATTTTACTATTACTGTCATAACTTACCGTGATTGATTTTCCACCTGCAGATATAAAATTTTTATTTTTATCTAAATAATTAATCAATTTTTTAATACCAGATACAGAAAAATAGTCATCATCTCCAGAATGAATTGCATATTCTGTTCTAATAAATTCAATTCCTTTTGCCATGGCGTAAAACTCATCACTTATTAGTGGTAAATGAGTTATATTTAGTTTCGATTTTTCAATTCTTGACTTATTAATATTTAGTTCTTCTTGTGAAGAGCTGTCTATAATAATTATTTTTCCTAAAAAATTAAATTTTTCATAATAAGTTAATAATTTATCGACAAAAAAGCTTCTGTTTAGAGTCGGAATTAAAATAGTAACATCCATCAATTAGATATTACTATATTGTTTTTTACTTAAAATCTCACAACCTTTCAAAATCTCTTTTATACCAAAATCAATATTATACATTGGTTTAAAGCCCGTAGATTCAATTTTAGAATTTGACACTACATAATTTCTTTGATCGATATCTTTTTCTATTTCTGACTCAAGAACTACAAAATCTGGTTTATATTTTTTTATTCTTTCACAAAGTTCTTTTTTAGATAAATTTGCATCTGATAATCCAACATTATAGATATTTGTTTTCATTTGTGAAAAATTTTCTAAACAATGCTCAAAACAATTAGCAACATCTTTTACATGAATATAATTTCTTTTAAAATGGCTTTCGAAAAGGACTATAAATCTGTCTAAATAAGCTCTTCTAACAAAATCGTTTACAAGCAAGTCAAATCTCATTCTTGGAGACATTCCAAAAACTGTAGCTAATCTTAAACTTATAGTATTTTCTCTATCCATTATTTTTTTTTCAATTTCAACTTTATCAAGAGCATACTTCGATATTGGGTTTAATGGACTATTTTCATCACATTCAACACCTCCTTGACCACCTCCATAAGCACTATTGGTTGTTGGCATTATAATAGTTTGATTTTTTGAGATATTTTCCAATAAATTAAAAATTGAATTTTTATTTATATCTTCAGAGCCCTTAGGATCTTTTTTGCATATTGGCGCTCCTACAAGAGCTGCTAAAGGTATAATAATATCACTTTTTTTAATTTCGGGATTAATCTTATGATTATCCCTCACATCACCGTTTACAATATGAAGATTATTTTTATAACAAATATCAAGTAGGCTCGTTTGATTATAAAGAAAATTATCAAAAATTGTAATTTCATACCCTTTGTTTATTAAATGAGTCGCTAAAATCGATCCAATGTAACCTGCTCCACCTGTAATTAGTATTTTTTCCATTATTTTACAGACTCGTTAATTATTTTGCATATATATTTTATGTCTTTAGATTTAAGTTCTGGATAGTTTCCAATATACATTCCATATTTATGAATGTGGTCTGTATTTTTTAAACTTGCAGGATTTATTTTTAGTTTTAAATTTTTTACATATGGTTGTCTAAGCTGATTTCCTCCACCTGCACTTCCCATCCTAAACTCAATCCCATTTTTATTTAAAGCTTTAATTAATTTTGACAAAACAAAATTATTTTTCTTTTTTAATATTAAGTTAAAAGCGTAATTACTCATACCCTTCATGTCAAAATTTGTAAAAAATATTTCATTATCAATCAAGGAGTTGAATAATCTGCAATTTTTATTTCTTTTATCTATATTTGAATTTAACCTTTTTATTTGATTAATACCTATTACAGCATTTATTTCAGTACTTCTTACATTATATGCAGGATACAAAAAAATAAATTGGGAATTTAAATCTTTGTGTTTTTTTATTATTTTTTTTTGATAACTTTTACTTTTTATTTCTCTTAACATTCCGTGAGACCTTAATGATCTTGCCATTTCGTATATTTTTTCGTCATTTGTGCAAATCATTCCACCCTCAATTGTGCTCATATGATGAGCGTAATAGAATGAAAAATTTGATAT
Organism: uncultured Pelagibacteraceae bacterium; assembly: GCA_902616165.1. Taxonomy (GTDB): domain Bacteria; phylum Pseudomonadota; class Alphaproteobacteria; order Pelagibacterales; family Pelagibacteraceae; genus Pelagibacter. The sequence goes on along the minus strand of CACMRS010000001.1, from coordinate 54,564 downwards.
TTTTCCAAATGTACCTAGTTTCTGGTTTTTATGTTTGGCTCCATGAGACTCGCATACGTCTTCTATGAGCATAATATTTTTTTTCTTACACAAAGATAAAATTTTATCTGATAAACCATTATATCCCTGGGCATGGGTTAAAAAAATTGCTTTTGTATTTTTGTCTACTGCCTTAAATACTTCTTCATCATTCATTGCAAGATTTTCTAAATTTACATCAACAAATTTTGGCTTAAATCCACAATGTATTACACTGGCTACATCTGATGACCATGTAAAACCTGGAATAATTATATTTCCACCTTTAGGATTTAAAATTTTCAAAATTTGTATAGATAATAGATTGGCTGAAGAACCAGAGTTCACAAATATACTATATTTAGTACCTAACCATTTCGACCAAAGTTTTTCAAACTGAAAAACTTTTTTAGAATTTGTTAAAATTAGTTTTTTGTTTGATTTTAAAAACTTTATTAAAACATCAATATCATTTTTTAATATGTTGTTTTTCATTAATGGATATTTCATTTTAACTTTCTTGTATATGTACACCCTTATCTTCAAAACTAAATGGTATATGAAGATGGTATTTACTTATTTTTTTAATAAAATTTTTTTTATTATTTTTTTTCACATAAAACAACATAAAACCACTCCCTCCTGCACCTAAAAGTTTACCACCAATAGCTCCTTTGGATTTAGAAAAATCGTAAAATTCGTCTACTTTTCTATTTGAAATTTTGTCTGTTAAACTTTTTTTAATTCTCCAGGATTCATCCAATAATACTCCAATTTCATCTAATTCCCTGTTGTTATATAACACTTTTTTTGCTCTTTCTGTAATTTTCAGTATTTTTTCAAATTCTTTTTTTTTTTTAGAAAAATTATTTTTAAGTTCAACTTGTATTTTAGAAGATGTTCTTGGTTTTCCATAATAAAAAAGTATTAACGAATCTTCAAGCTTTTTTAGTTTTGATAATGATAAATTAATTTTTTTTGAAAAAAATTTATTTTTATTTTTAAATGAAGTATACCTCAAACCTCCTAAAGCTGTTATTACTTGATCTTGCCATCCACCACTTTCATTTAGAAGTTTTCTTTCAACAAATATTGATCTTTTAATTATTTCATTTTTTGAAATTTTATTTTTTTGTAAAAAATTTAAGCCTGCAAGCAATCCAACAGTAAATGATGAACTAGAACCTATACCACTTCTTGCAGGTAAATCACCAAGGTGACTTATTTCTAATCCCTCTTTTTCATTATAAAATTCTAAAACCTTATTTATAACTGGATGTTTTATTTTTTTTATAAAATTTACTGTTTCAACTTTTGACCAAATTATTCTGTACTTGTGAGGAAAAAACGGAGGAAGATACCGGAGAGAAATATTACAATACTTATTGATGGTTGCACTTATAACCTGACCATTTGAATAATTATTAAACCACTCTGGAAAATCTGTTCCTCCACCAAAAAGTGAAATTCTATAAGGTGTTTTAACTGTTATCATTTTTTAAATACCAATCTACTGTTTTGCTTAACCCATTTTCTAATGAAATTTTTGGTCTCCATTTTAATAATTTATCTTGTTTCTTAACATCTAAAATTTTTGACATGGCTCCATTAGGCATTTTTTTATCCCAAATAATTCTTCCATTATAATTAAATATCTTTTTTAAATATATTGCTATTTCTTTTATGGTATAACCTTTACCCTGACCCAAATTTATTGGTTCAATGGATTTATATTTACTCAAAACTTTTTTTATTCCCATTACAGCATCATCTATATACATAAATTCTCTTTGAGGTTTTCCATTGCCCCATAAAATAACTTTATTTATTCTATTTTTTTTTGCTTGATAAAACTTTTTAATCAAAGAAGATATTACATGAGAGTTTTTTACATCAAACTTATCGCCAGGTCCAAAAAGGCTTGGGAAAACAATGTTTTGCGATATAATTTTTTTATTATGATAATATGCTCTTGATCCCACTATACTTGCTAATTTCCAAAAACCATACGGTTCAACCGTTTCATGTAACTCTCCTTGAAATAAAGACTTTTCAGATAATTTTTTAGATTTCAATTTTTTTGGGTAACTACAAGAAGATCCAATATTAATTATTCTCTTAATGTTAAGTATTGAGGAAATTTCTAAAATATTTATCAAAATTTTAATATTACAGTAAAAAATCTCTGTTTTTTTTGTAATATTATAATTTAAGCCACCCACCTTACCGGCACAATTAATTATAATATTTGGTTTTAACTTTTTAATTTCCTTAAGCGATTTTTCAAAATTATGCAGGTTTGATTTATCAGATAATTTACAAACGTTGTAGTTTTCTAACATGAGTTTTTTTAAAAGGCTTGATCCAAAAAATCCCCTATGTCCTAATATCAATATTTTCTTATTTTTAATTTTCATTTTTAGTTTCAAGCATTTTATCAATAGTTAGTTTTATTCCTCTTTCTAAAGAATATTTAGGTTTCCAATTTGTTATTTGTTTTAATCTATTATTATTAAATACAAACTTCATTTGACCTCCAACTTTTTTATTTTTAGACTTAATCTTTACACCTGTATATTTTGTGATTATGTCACAAACTTTTTTAATAGAATTCATCTTGCCAGAACCTAAGTTGATATTACCTGAATAATTAGTTTTAAGTAATTTAACAACAGCATGTGCTGCATCTGTAGCATAAATAAAATCTCTTTTTGGTTTAAAACTTTTTATAAAGATTTGTTTTTTATTTTGAATAATTATTTGATTAAGTATTTCTTGAATTAAATCTGGTCTTTTTAAAAAAGTTGGTCCATATATATTACTTAATCTTACATTTATAATATTAATCTTTTTTCTATAAAATTCAGCAATCTGTTCTGAAAGATACTTACTAAATAAATAATTATTTTGAAAACCATCAATTTTTTGATTTTCATTTACTGGCAACTTCAAATTTTTTTTTCCATATATTAAAGCTCCAGAAAAAATAATTACTCTTTTTACCTTTTTTTTTATAAAAAATTCAATACAATTTTTAAAAGGATAAAAATTATAACTCAGAGCTTTTTCTAAATTATTTGAGTTAAGATCTGAATGATGTGAGTTTCCTATTAAAAAAATTACATTTTTATAATTAAAATTTCTTATTTTATTTATATTTTTAATATCTTTAATCTTTACAAACTTATTTTTAATAAATTTAGGTGGAGGTGTTCTACCTGCTGCAACGATATTCGGATAATGATCTAAAATTATTGGCCCGAAAAAACCACTGCAACCAAAAAGGATCGTATCATTTTTTTTTGGTTTATACATTTTTTTTATTAGTTAAATTAATCCATGAATGAGATTTATAAAGTTCAAAAATTTCATCAGTTTCTTTTTTTGTTAATTTATTAAATTTCCCAGCCTGTAGATTTTCATTTACATGTCTTAAACTCATCATACCTGGTATTGTAGTAGTTACAGATTGAAATGAAGTACAAAATAATAAGCAAAATTGTGTTATTGTCATTTTTTTATTCTTAATCAATTTTTCAAAAATTTTAGGAGCATTAGCCCATATCTTCAGCTGTTTTTTATTCCATTTTTTTCTATGGTCTTTTCCTAACAATTTTTTTTGTTCATTGATCTTGCCAGTTAAATACCCATAAACTAATGGTGTTCTAGCTATAATTCCTACTTTTAATTTATTACATTTTTCAATTAAATTATTTTCTATTATTCTTTGATCTATAATATTAAAATTGGTTTGAATTGAGTAAAAACTTTTGTAATTTTTTACGACAAATAAAGCATCTTTGGGTGATCTTACTGACACGCCAAAATATCTAATTTTTCCTTCTTTCTTTTTCTTTTTTAAGAAAGATATTATTTCTAACATTTTATTTTTATTTTTTAATGTAGCCATTGAAGGGCTATGTAACTGAATTAAATCAATGTAGTCTGTACTTAGTCTTCTTAAAGATTTTTCTAAAGCAATATTTAAATAAGAAAGATTATATCTTTCTGGCATAAACCATCCATCGTGAGGCAATAAACCAAACTTTGATGCCAATATCACCTTATCTCTTTTTTTTTTAAAAACACTCCCTAATATTTTTTCAGACCTTCCATCATCACCAAAGCCATATAAATCAGAAGTATCATAAAAATTTAAACCTTTATCAAAAGATTTGTCTAAAACTTTTTTAGAAGTATTTTCTGAAATTGGACCATATGCTACACCACCTAGACCCCAACATCCAAAGCCAATAACTGAACATAATAAGTCAGCTCTTCCTAGTTTTCTGTATTTCATTTTAAGCTTTTGAATAGAGCCTTATTTTTTCTGGATTATTTTTTCTATTATAATTAAACCATTCAATTGTTTTTTTTAATCCTTCTTTGAAAGGTGTATATTGAAAATTTGAAACCTTTAAAAATTCAGAATTATCGGTAGATTTTTTTAAAACTCCTTTTGGTTTAGTCTTATCAAACTTTATTTTTGATTTATCAAATCCAATTATATCAGAAATTAGATAGGTTATATCTTTAACTGAATTCTCCTCTGTTGAACCAACATTTAAAATTTTTTCTGAGTTATAATTTTTAAAACACCATAAAAATGCTTTTGCCATGTCTTTGGAATAAGTCCATTCTCTTAGAGGAGAACCATCTCCCCAAACTTCGATATCTTTATTATTTTCTTTAGCATCATAAAATTTTCTAATCAGTGCCGGTACAAGTGGAGCACCATTTAAATCAAAATTATCATTTTCGCCAAATATACCATTTGGAACTAAACCAATTATATTCATCCCATATTGATCCCTATATGCTCTTAGTGCTGGCTCCATCATTCTCTTTGCATAGTAATATCCATATAAACCATCGTGCGCGGATCCTGAATGTATGTCTTTTTCCTTATAAGGCATATCTAAATCTGGAGAATACATTCCTGTTGATAAAGTTAATAATAATTTCTCTATTTTAAAATCTTTTGAGGCCTCAAGAATATTTAACATCATACTTACATTCTTATAAAATAATGTTGATTGAAATTTTTTACCTGACAAACCTAAGCCACCAGAAATAGCCGCTAAATGAATTACATAAGTAAATTTGTTTTCCTCAAAAAAATTGTAGACTTCACCTTTATTAACTAAATCACAATCTTTAGAACCAATAAATACATAGTCTAAATCATCAATATAATCTGAATTATTGCTAGTTCTTAATAAATCTTTGAAAGCTGAGCCCAAAACAGCTGTCGATCCAGTAACTAAACATTTTTTTTTCATTATCTAAAATTTTTTAATATGCTTTTTTTTATTTCGATATCACCAAGTTTATTTTGATGCAATAGCTGATCTCTTGAGCCATAAGAAAAAATCTGTTCATCACTTAAGCCGTGTCTAACTAAATTTAAGTTAAGCCGATTGTCTGTAATTAATTCACTTATAATTGAACCTAAGCCAAAATTTTTAGAGTGTTCCTCAAAAGAAATAATATTCTTATATTTTTTAATTACATCTAAAATTTTTTTATTATTAAAATTTTTTAACCTAAAAAAATCGATCAAATGAATTTTTTTATTTTCATTTTTTATTATTTTGTATAACTTTTGCAAAAAATGTCCTGTACTAATAATACAATTATTTGCCTTTGAATTTGAAAACTTACAAATCCTAAATCCATCCTCAATGTTGTAATTATTATATTTTTGATTTTCACAATATTGTCTATCTAACCTTACAAAAGTTGGACTATTTGATTTATTAACAAATTTAACGATTTTTGAGGTCATTATTGAATCTGAGGGATTAAAAATATCTAAGTTAGCCATCACACGAGTTAAAGCAATATCTTCAGTTGAATGATGAGTTGGACCATCTTCAGGATATGAATATCCTGACCCTACTCCAAAAATTTTTACTGGCTGCTTCATGCTACATAGATCAATTTTTAAATACTCTATTGTTCTATATATAATAAATGAATTAATACTATATATATAAGGTTTATAGCCAGCGATTGATAAACCTGAAGCTGTAGCAATAATATTTTGTTCTGATATGCCTGCATTATAAAATTGACTTGGCAGTTCTTCTACATATTTATCCAATGCTGGAGCCCCTTGATCATTTGTTAGTAAAATTATTTTTTTATCTTTTTTAGCAATTTCTCTCAATGTTGAGATGAAAGAGTCTCTCAAAAACATCTTTTCTAAATTTTTATTTTTCATTTTTTAGTAATTCTTTCATTCCTAAAATTTTCTGATCTTCATTTAATCCTCTAGAATGCCATGTGGGATCATTTTCTAAAAAACTAATTCCTTTACCTTTAACAGTATTACAAATTAATACACTTGGTTTTGTTAAATTTACATTTTTAAAACTATTTAAATGTTTATAGATAGATTTAATAGAATGACCATTACATTTTTTTACATTCCATCCAAAAGACAAAAACTTTCTATCAATTGGTTCTACACTTGTAAAATTAGATGTAAAATTCGTAGCTCCAATTTTATTGTTGTCTACTATTGCGATTAAATTATTAAGTTTATGTTTTTTTGCAAACAGTGCGGCTTCCCAAATGGAACCTTCACTACATTCAGCGTCTCCTAACAAAACAAAAATATTTTTTTTAGAATTTTTAATCTTATGCCCTAAAGCTATACCACATCCTATACCTAAACCATGCCCGAGTGCACCAGAGGTAATTTCTACACCTGGATTAGAAATATCAACATGTCCACCCAATTTATTTTTCCCTGCTCTATAATGCAACTCAAAATGATTTTTAGGAATAATTTTTTTATCTACAAGAAGCGCATATAAAAGTGTTTCTCCATGACCTTTGCTTAATAGAAAAAAATTTCTATCCTTTTTTTTATAGTTTCTATTATTTATATTAAGCAAATTTGTATAATAAAGCGTAACTAATATTTCCGTAGCTGAATATGCTGTCGAGAGATGTCCTCCTCTTATTTTAACAACATTAAAAATATATTTTCTTATTTCTTGAGATTTTTTTTCAAGTTTTTTAAAATTCATCTTAATTTTTGTTCTACCATTCCACAAATAATATGTCCTACAGCGATATGAACTTCTTGAATTCTATCTACTCTTTTTCCAGGACAATCTATAAAGACATCAACTTTTTTTGAAAAATTTTTGTTAGAAGTCTCTGATGCTAGAATTATTGTTTTGCAGCCAATTTTATTAGCCACATTAATTGCATTGATTACATTTTTACTTTTCATCGAAGTAGATATAGCAAATATTACGTCTCCCCTAGAGGCTAAACCTTTAATTTGTCTACTAAATGAATGCTCGTATCCAAAATCGTTTGATATAGATGTCAATGATGCTGAATTGGATGTGATTGACATAGAGGCATAAGGTTTTCTGTTTTTTAAATATCGTCCAAGTAACTCTGCACTTAAATGTTCAGCATCTGATGCTGAACCACCATTTCCTAGAAAAATTATTTTATTTTTTTTTTTTAAGGATTTAACTATTAAATCTGAGGCTTTTGATATTTTATTTAAATATGTTTCATTATTTAGACTATTAAAATTTTTAATTATTTCCCCAATTTGTAATCTAATTGTCGTTTGCATAGGAAATTGATATATAGTTTTTTATAACTAAATCAATGTCAAAGAAGCAGTCATTAAAATTAAATAAAATTCAGGTGGTAATACTTGTTGGTGGATATGGAAAAAGATTGAAACATTTAACAAAAAAAACCCCTAAACCAATTATTCAAATACAAAAAAAACCTTTCTTATTTTATCTTTTAAAATATTTAATTAATCAAGGTTTAAGTAATTTTTTATTTTTAGCTGGATACAAAGGAAAACAATTAGAAAATTATTTAAATGAGAATTTTAAAATAAAAGGAATAAAAATTAATATATACACAGAGAGAAAACCTATGGGAACTGGGTATGCATTGAAAAAAGCTTTTAACAAACTTGAAAAAAATTTTTTACTTTTAAATGGAGATACATTTACTAATTTAAAATTTAAAAATTTTTTAAAAAACGTAGATTCAAATAAAATTATAAATATTAGTGTAACTAAGAAAAAAAGTAATACTAGTGGTAATTTTTTTATAAAAAAGAATAAAACTATATTTATTGAAAAACCAAAAAAAACTTCAGGTTTAATAAATTGTGGTATTTACTTTGTTAATAAAAAAATTACAAAAATTATAAATAAAAAAGAAAACTCGTTAGAAAAAAATATAATTCCGAAACTGATTAAAAATAATAATGCTAAATTATTAAAAAGTAATATTGAACTATTTGATATTGGGACATTCATTGGAATTAAAAATTACGAAAAATATTTATATTTTCATAAGTATTTATTAAAATCCTGATACCAATTTTTTTTGAATCCATAAGCTTTGTCGTCAACAAATAAGTCATATGAAGTTTTAAACATAACTAACTTATGATACTTTAAACCCCAAATCTTCAGTTGTTTCTTTGTTAATTGATAATATTTCTTTCTCACTAAAGATTTTTTACCCTCAAATTTTCCCATTCCTCTAGCTGTGAAAACTTTTATTTGATATTTATTAGTTTCATACAAATTGTTTATAAATTTAATTATATTCTTTTTTGGTTTTGATTTTGCATAATTTTTTTTTTTATTTGTTGTGCAAATTACATTATCTAAATCAAAACATAAAATTCTTTTCATTATTAAATCACTCTACTTAAAGATCCGTATTTTTTGTTTGACATTTTAATATTTAATTCTTTTACGCCCAAAAGTGTTCCTGGATGAAAATTTACTTTATCTTTAATATAATTTATTTTTAAAGATTTTTTTAATAAATTATCTAAAACTTTTTTATTTTTATAAATTTTTAATAATTCTTCATATGTATAATCTAAATCATCTAAAAATACCTCAGTTTTATAGTTTTTCTTATAATCAATAGAAAATTTTAAATCATTCATAACATCCTTATATAAATGTGATCCATCAATAAATATTAGATCAAATTTAAATTTTTTCTTTTTAAAAAATTTAAATGCATCTAAAGATTTTAACTTCAAATGTTTAATATTTTTTGACCTATTTTTTAAAGATAAATTGTGTTTAAATATTTTGTAGATATAACTTTTACTAACAAATCTGAAATCATGTAAAAAAGGATCAACTGATATTATTTTAAATTTAATTTTTTTTTTTAAAAGATAATCATGTAGCTTAAATGAAAATTCACCTAAATTAGTACCAATTTCTAATATTTTAATTGTTTTCTTTTTTATTAAAAATTTTTTTATTTTGTCAATATTTATGTAAATTGTTCTATTTTTTATAAAAGGATTTTTAACTTCGAGTTTAAACTTAAATTTTATTGGGTCGATAACTAGTTTATAAAAGAAAAAAAAAACAAAAGCATATTTTTCATATAAAATATACCTTATTATTAAATAGATTTTTCTTGATAATTTAGTCAGGTCCATAAATAAATGGTGAAAATTACTATATAATTTGAAAGGTTATAAAATAAAAATTTTTTTCAGTGCATAAA
>CACMRS010000001.1:0-42500 GCA_902616165.1 uncultured Pelagibacteraceae bacterium | reverse complement strand
GCTCGCCACTACTAACGGAATCTCAATTGATTTCTTTTCCTCTGGTTACTTAGATGTTTCAGTTCTCCAGGTTGTCTCTTTAAACCTATGTATTCAGTTTAAAGTACCACATAAAGTGGTGGGTTTCCCCATTCGGAAATTTTCGGATCAAAACTTACATACAGCTCCCCGAAACTTATCGCAGTATATCACGTCCTTCATCGGCTTTCAGTGCCAAGGCATCCACTACACGCCCTTAAACGCTTGATTTATGCACAGAAAAAAATTCTGTGTTGAATCAAATTTTTAATTTGAACATTAGCTAATAACATTACTAATGTTCGGATATAGATATTGATATTAATAATTTATTTTTTTACAATTTTTTATAACTAAGTGTTTTGGTGGAGGATAGCGGGATCGAACCGCTGACCTCCTGAATGCAAATCAGGCGCTCTCCCAGCTGAGCTAATCCCCCATGATCTTAAATTGGTGGGCCGAGAAAGACTCGAACTTTCGACCCCACCCTTATCAAGGGTGTGCTCTAACCAACTGAGCTACCGGCCCCTATGCAAAGAGAAACACTATTTAAGAAGAGAAATGAGGACGGTCAACATTACATGTATATTATTTAGAATGAAATTTAACTTTCATTCATCCTTAGAAAGGAGGTAATCCAGCCGCAGGTTCCCCTACGGCTACCTTGTTACGACTTCACCCCAGTCGCTGACTATACCGTGGTCAAGGGTTTTAAACCTTGCCTTAAGGTAGAACCAACTCCCATGGTGTGACGGGCGGTGTGTACAAGACCCGGGAACGCATTCACCGTGGCACGCTGATCCACGATTACTAGTAATTCCAGCTTCATGCACTCGAGTTGCAGAGTGCAATCCGAACTGAGGTATCTTTTAAGGATTTGCTTGACCTCGCAGTCTTGCTTCCTGTTGTAGATACCATTGTAGCACGTGTGTAGCCCAACACGTAAGGGCCATGAGGACTTGACGTCATCCCCACCTTCCTCCAGCTTATCACTGGCAGTTCTTTCAGAGTGCCCAACTTAATGATGGCAACTAAAAGTGAGGGTTGCGCTCGTTGCGGGACTTAACCCAACATCTCACGACACGAGCTGACGACAGCCATGCAGCACCTGTGTTTCGTCCGGCCGAACCGAAAACTCTAATCTCTTAGAGTCGCGACGAACATGTCAAGTGTTGGTAAGGTTCTGCGCGTATCTTCGAATTAAACCACATGCTCCACTACTTGTGCGGGTCCCCGTCAATTCATTTGAGTTTTAACCTTGCGGTCGTACTCCCCAGGCGGTGTGTTTATCGCTTTCGCTGCGACACTGAAAATAAATTTCCAACGTCTAACACACATCGTTTACGGCATGGACTACGAGGGTATCTAATCCTCTTCGCTACCCATGCTTTCGTTCCTCAGTGTCAGTAATGATCCAGAAAGCTGCCTTCGCAATTGGTATTCTTTCTAATATCTACGAATTTCACCTCTACACTAGAAATTCTGCTTTCCTCTATCATACTCTAGCTGAAAAGTTTTGATGGCAGTTCCAGAGTTAAGCTCTGGGATTTCACCACCAACTATTTCAACCACCTACGAACTCTTTAAGCCCAGTAATTCCGAACTACGCTAGGTCCCTTCGTATTACCGCGGCTGCTGGCACGAAGTTAGCCGGACCTTCTTATTCGGGTACAGTCATTTTCTTCCCCGACGAAAGAGCTTTACAACCCAAAGGCCTTCTTCACTCACGCGGCATCGCTGCATCAGAGTTTCCTCCATTGTGCAAGATTCCCCACTGCTGCCTCCCGTAGGAGTTTGGGCCGTGTCTCAGTCCCAATGTGGCTGATCATCCTCTCAAATCAGCTATTGATCACAGTCTTGGTAGGCCATTACCCCACCAACAAACTAATCAAGTGCAGGCTCATCCAATGGTGCATAAAGCTTTCTCTGTAAAGACTTATCCGGTATTAGCACAAGTTTCCTCGTGTTATTCCAGGCCAAAGGGTAGATACCTACATGTTACTCACCCGTCTGCCACTAAGTATTGCTACTTCGTTCGACTTGCATGTGTTAGGCGTGCCGCCAGCGTACGTTCTGAGCCATGATCAAACTCTCAAGTTTAAAAACGGCGCACACTAGCTTCCATATAAATTCTAAGAATAAAATTTATATGTGATTGAAGTGTGTACGACAAATTTTTGGTAACCTTAACCGTCCACACTTCTCTTCTTAAATTTTAACTTTTTAAATAGCTAATTGAGCAAAAAGGCTCAATAATCCTCACTTTTTTATTGCATAAACAATAATTTTATTGAGAAAGTTCAGTGCTTATAGGCTAAAATAATAGGAAATCAAGCATTTAAGATTAAATAAATTAAGAAAAATCCACTATTTTTAAGGGTTTTTTTTGATTTTTAACCACCTCTAAACTAATAATTGAAATTCTTAAATATTTTAATGTTAAAAATTTTTAAAAATAAACTTACAAAAAATTTTGAAATTTTTGGTTTAATAATTTTAATTATATTTACTGCGATTTCAACAAGCTACTTTAATTATAAAAAAAACTTGAATAATGAAATTTATAATAATTTTATTGAGAACATTTACTTTAAAAAAACTTTAAAACATCTAGTTGAAAACCTTGAACCAAAATATAAAAAAATTAAACATAAAATAAAATCTGGTGAAACATTTGATAAAATTTTAGAAAATTATAAAATTGAAAAGAAAGAAATAATTAAAATCAAAAATTCACTTAAAAAAAAAGCTAATTTAAACAAGCTTAACACTAAACAAATTATCCTATTTACTGTAGATAAAACAAATAATAAAATTGATGAGTTTACTTATCAAATATCTAATACTCAAAAAATTTATTTAAAAAGAGATATTGAAAATGATAGATTTAAAGATGAAATTTTATCTATAAAACTAGAAAAAAAAATAATTTATAAAGAAAATATCATATTACAAAGCTTATATAGTGCTGCAGTAAATGAAAATATCCCAGCAAATACGATAATAGAATTTGCAAGAATTTACGGATTTCAAGTTGATTTTCAACGAGATATTAGATCAAAAGATAAATTTCAAATTTTATATGAAATTTTTTTAAATGAAAAAAAAGAAGTTATTGAAACTGGAGAAATTCTTTTTGCAAATTTAGAACTTAGTGGTCAGGATAATAGCTTATACTATTTTGATAAGGATGGAAGTGAAGGTCACTATGATAAAAATGGCAAAAGTGTAAAAAAAGCTTTAATGAAAACTCCTATAAATGGAGCAAGACTCTCATCACCTTTTGGCATGAGAAAACATCCAATAGATGGTTTTAATAAAATGCATAGAGGTACAGATTTTGCTGCGCCAATGGGAACACCCATCATGGCCTCTGGTGATGGAGTTGTCAAAAAGGCTGGATGGTGTGGCGGTGGTGGTAATTGTGTAAAAATAAGACATAACTCAACTTATCAAACTGTTTATGCTCATATGTCAAAATTTGCACGAGGAATTAAATCAGGTGTAAGAGTAAAACAAGGTCAAACAATAGGTTATGTAGGCTCTACAGGAAAGTCAACGGGGCCACATTTGCACTATGAAGTAATAGTGAATGGAAAAAAAGTTAATTCACAAAAATTGAAGTTACCATCGGGTAAAATTTTAAAAGGTAAAGAGAGAAAATTATTTGAAACAAAAAAAATTAAAATAGAAGTTCTAAAGTCTGAAAAAATTATTGGAATAAACTAAATTGTTTCTGATCGCGATTTTGCGTTTTTAGAGACACTTGTTTCGTGATTTGATGAACTTTTCTCATTTTTATTTAAATTTTCATCAATACTATCAATATTATCAACTAAGTTAGATGCATCGTTATCTGATTTAATCTCTGATAATTTTTCTCTTCTAAAACTTTCTCTTTCATTTAGAATTCTAGTAAAATGATCTGCATGTTGTAAATAATTTTCTGATAAAATTTTGTCTCCGTTAGATAAAGCCTCTCTTGCTAAATCATTGTATTTTTCAATTAATTTTGGAGCATTATGATTATTTCTACCCGGGGCCTTTCTTTTAAAGTTATCGTTATTAGTAAAATTTGAGCTAAATTTTTGTCTTTCCCCGTTAGACTTAAAATTCCTGTCGTTTCTTCTAAAATTATTTCTTCTATTGTTGTTGCTGTTATTTCTAAATGTTACCATAATATATATTGATTATATTTTTGTACTTACTATACATCGATCATTTGCTGCAAAATCCTTCAAAGTACTATTTATATAAAAACCTTCTTTATTTAATAAATTAATCACTTTATTTTTTTGATCAAATCCAATCTCTAAAATAAATTTTCCATTTGTTTTTATCAGTTCAGATGATTTTTTTATTACATTCCTGATTTCTGATAAACCATCTAATCCACCATCTAAAGCTAATCTTGGTTCAAACTTAACAACATCTTTCTCCAAATATTTTAATTTAAATTTTTTAATATAAGGAGGATTAGAAACAATCAAATCATATTTACCTAAATTGAATTTGTCAACATTAGATTTATATAATTTTAACCTCGAAAATACATTTAGATTAATCGCATTTATTTTGCTTATATTTATACATTTTTTACTAATATCAATTCCTGTACCATAAAAATTTTTTCTCTCTTTTAAAATTGACAAGAGTATGCAGCCCGATCCTACTCCTATGTCTAAAATATTTAATTGATTTTTTAAATTTGTTAACTTCAAAATATTTTCTACAATTATTTCAGTATCAGGACGAGGGATTAGTGTATCTTTTGTAACAATAAATTCTGAATTCCAAAAAAACTTTTTATTTGTTAAATATGCTAGTGGTTTTCCTCTTGATCGTTTCTCAATCAATTTTTGGAAATTAATTAAATCATTCTCAGCAAGTGTCATCTCAGGATTTAACAAAAGATATTTTCTGTCTTTATTTATTGTTTTTGACATTAAAATTTCTGAGTCTAAGTAGGGATTAGGTATCAATTTATTAGATAAAATTTTTACACCATAATTTAAAGCTGAATTAATATTCATAAACTATCATAAATTGCTTAGGCTTTCCTCTTGTGCTTGTAATGTTAATGACTCGATCATCTCATCAAATGCTTCACCTTCTAAAAATTCGTCTAATTTATGAAGTGTTAAATTTATTCTGTGATCAGTAACTCTTCCTTGAGGAAAATTATAAGTGCGTATTCTTTCTGACCTATCCCCAGTACCAATCTTTGTTTTACGATCCTGTGATCTTTCTTGATCAATTCTTGATCTTTCAAGCTCATAAAGGCGAGATCTTAAAATTTTCATCCCTTTAGCTTTGTTTTTATGTTGTGATTTTTCATCTTGTTGAGATACAGACAAACCTGTTGGTATATGAGTAATTCTAACCGCGCTATCTGTTGTATTTACAGATTGTCCTCCTGGTCCACCTGCTCTAAATACATCAATTCTTAAGTCTGCATCATTTATTTTTAGATCAACTTCCTCTGCTTCTGGTAAAACAGCTACAGTTGCTGCAGATGTATGTACTCTCCCTTGTGTTTCTGTATCTGGTACTCTTTGAACTCTGTGAACTCCACTTTCATATTTCAAAGTTGAATAAATATTATTACCTTTAATTGAGGCTATAACCTCTTTTAAACCCCCAGCGTCACTTCTTGATATAGAAATTAATTCTAAAGACCATTTTTTTTTATGACTTACTTTTTCGTACATTTTAAATAAGTCAGATGCAAATAAACTTGCCTCTAATCCACCTGTTCCTGCTCTTATTTCAATAATTGCGTTTTTTTTATCCGCCTCGTCCTTAGGTAACAAAAATAATTTTAATTTTTTTTCATTAGCTTCGTATTTATTTTGTAATTCTATTAATTCTAATTCTGCCATTTTTTTTAACTCTTCGTCTCCAGAACTATCATTCAATATTTTTTCTAATTCTTTTTTTTCACCTTGAAAAGAAATATAATCTTTAGCATTTCCAACTATTTCATTTACATCAGAATATTCTTTTGATTTTTCTGCAAATGATTTCTTATCTAATTTGCCTGAAGATAAATCTTTTTCTAAAGATGAGTGTTTTATTATTATATCTTCAATAGTTTTCAGGGGGATCATAATTAGCTCTCTAGTTCTGATGCTTTCTTCTCAACTTCACTAATTACCTTCTTGATTATATCTTCAGTCAAAACTTTTTCATTCTGAACACCAGATAAATAAAGCATATTATTGCCTTTGCCCCCTCCAGTAATTCCAATATCTGTCAGTGCGGCTTCTCCCGGTCCATTAACAACACAGCCAATAATGGATAAAGTTATAGGTGTTTTAATGTGAGCTAATTTTTCTTCTAAAATTTTAACTGTATCGATTACCTGAAATGCTTGTCTTGCACATGATGGACAAGATATTATCTTCACGCCTCTATTTCTTAAATTTAGTGATTTTAAAATTTCGTTACCTATTTTTACTTCCTGAGTAGGATTATCAGATAAGGAAATTCTTATTGTATCTCCAATCCCATCCATCAATAAACTACCAAGACCGATAGATGATTTTATGCTACCAGAGACAAAACTGCCTGCCTCGGTAATTCCAAGATGTAAAGGATAATCTGTAACTTTAGATAACTGTCTGTATGCTGCAATAGATAGAAATACATCTGATGATTTCACGCTTATTTTAAAATTAAAAAAGTCTTTATCCTCTAAAATTTTAATATTTCTCTGAGCACTTTCTACTAAAGCCTCTGGACAAGGCTCTTTAAATTTTTCTAAAATATCTTTTTCTAATGAGCCTGCGTTAACTCCTATCCTTATTGAACAATTATTATTTTTTGCAGCATTTAATACTTCATGAATCTTAGATGCATCTCCAATGTTTCCAGGATTAATTCTTAAACAGCTTGCTCCATTTTCTGCTGCTTCAATAGCTCTTTTATAATGAAAATGAATATCAGCGACCACTGGTATTGATACATGTTTTGTAATTTCTTTAAGTGCTAATGTTGAACTTTCATCAGGACAAGAAACTCTTACAATATCTGCACCCTCTTCCGTAATTTCATTTATTTGTTTAATGGTTGCTTTAACTTCAGTAGTTAAAGTGTTCGTCATTGATTGAACAGAAATAGGGTTATCGCCGCCAATCTTTACTTTTCCAACATTTATTACTTTTGTTTTTCTTCTTTTAATATCTCTGAAAGGTCTTACACTCATTTTAATCAGTCTAATTTAAATTCTTTATGTAAAGCTGCTATAGCTCTTTTAGCATGCCTAACTGAAACTAGAACCGAAATTTTAATCTCAGAAGTTGAAATAACCAAAATATTAATTTTTTTTGAAGCTAGAGCCTGAAACATTCTATATGTTATTCCTGGAGTAGTTATCATTCCAACACCTATAATAGAAATTTTAGAAACACTTTTATCAAATGATATTTTTTTAAAAGATATTTTTTTATTTTGTTTAATTAATTTTTCTGTTTTTCTTAAATCTTCAGATTTAATCGTAAATGTAAGATCAGTTTCTTTTCCATTTAAAGAAATATTTTGAACTACCATATCTACATTTATAAGGTTATTTGATAATGGTTTAAAAATTGAAGCAGCAACCCCTGGTCTGTCTTTCACACCTACAATTGTAATTTTAGCGTCATTTTTTGTTGAAGAAATTCCAGTAATAATTTTATTACTAAAAGTTTTTTTTGAACCTGTTATTAAAGTTCCACTTTTTGAAACAAAAGAAGATTTAACTTTTATATCAATTTTATTTAACTTTGCATCCTGAACCGATGTAGGCTGCATCACTTTTGATCCAAGTGATGCCATTTCTAGCATTTCGTCATAAAAAATTTTTTTAATTTTTTTTGCTTTTTTGTATTGCCTTGGATCAGTAGTATAAACTCCATCCACATCAGTATAAATTATACATTCATCGGCTTTAATAAATTTTGCAACCATAATTGCTGTTGCGTCAGATCCACTTCTTCCAATTGTTGTAATTCTGACATCATCGTTTATACCCTGGAAACCTGTAATTACAGGTATGCCACCAGACTTGAGATAATTACTTATTCCTCTGATGCCTAAAGAACTAATTCTTGCACTTGAATGGGGACCTTCAGTTAAGATAGGCAATTGCCAAGATGTCCAGGATCTTGATTTAAAACCATCATGTTTCAATCTTCCAGCAATAAGTGCGCATGAAACCTGTTCTCCAGTTGAAACTAATGCATCATATTCAGCTCTATCAAAATTATTACTAATTAATTTTGACTTATTTACCAATTCATTTGTTACACCACCCATTGCCGATGAAACAACTAAAACTCTATTTTTTTTCTTTTTGTAAAAAGCGATTATTTTACATACTTTTTTAATTCTATCTATAGTTCCTACAGATGTTCCACCAAATTTTAATACGACAGTTTTCATGCTAGCTTTAATTATTAATTTTTAATAAATAATGGATAAAATACATCTAAATTATTATGTCAACTATTTATCTAAATGACTAGTGTAAATAAAAAAGAAATAGATAAATTTTCTAAAATGGCTGATGAATGGTGGGATCCAGAAGGTAAATTCAAACCACTCCATAAATTTAATCCGACAAGAATTAAATATATCAAGGAAAATATTATTAATAATTTCAAATTAAAAAATAAGTCCAAACCTTTATCAGGAATAAGTATTTTAGATATTGGATGTGGTGGGGGATTATTATCTGAACCAATGTCAAGAATGGGTGCTAATGTAATGGGTATAGATGCATCTGATAAAAATATAAAAATTGCAAAACTTCATTCAAAAAAAAATAAACTAAAAATTAATTATTTATGTTCATCACCTGAAAAACTTAAAATTAAAAAAAAATTCGATGTTATTTTAAATATGGAAATTGTTGAACATGTAGAAGATGTAGATTTTTTTCTAAAGGCCTGTTCAAAACTTTTAAAAAAAAATGGAATAATGTTTGTTGCAACAATAAATAAAACTTTAAAATCTTATATTTTTGCAATTGTTGGAGCAGAGTATGTTTTAAGATGGCTTCCAATAGGAACACACTCATGGGAAAAATTTGTTAAACCTGAAGATCTAAAAAAAATTTTAGTTAACTACGATTTGTCTCTTAATAAATTAGATGGAATGAACTTCAATATTATTAAAGATGAATGGAATATTACCAAAGATTTATCTGTAAACTATATAGGAAAGTTTATTAAAAACTAATTTTCATTTTCATCTATCCAAGGGATCATTTGAGCATCTATACCCTCCTCTTTTAATTCTTTTAAATCCTCCTTAGATGCACTTCCATAAATACCCTTTGATTTTTTTTTTCCATTATAATGAATTGATCTAGCCTCGTAAGCAAAATTATTACCTACATATTTGAAATTATCTTTAATAAATTTTTGATAATCTATTATAGTTTTCTTTACTTTATTATATTTTTCTTGTTTTATTTTTTCATGAGTTTTTGATTTATGATTAATTAATTGAGGTGCCATAATTGTTTTTTCAATTTTTATTGAATTACAATTATGACAATTTAAAAGTTTTTTATTTTTTAATCTGTCATATTCGTTTGAGGATGCAAACCAACTGTCAAATTTTAGATCACAATTTTTACAGATGAGTTTATATTTTATCATGTTTATTAGCTAATTATAAAATTTGATTTTTCAATATCTTAACTTCTATAATCTGCATTAATTTCAATATATTTTTTTGTTAAATCCATTGTATAAGCTATGAAATTTTTCTTTCCTGTAAAAATTTCAATATTAATCTCTATATTTTCAGATTTCATATAATTCGCTGTTTGTTTTTCATCGTAACTTTGGTTTAATTTTCCATTTTCTACAATAATTATATTTCCAAACTTTATTAATAATTTATTTAAATTAACTTTTGGTCCTGCTTTACCGATTGCCATTATAACTCTTCCCCAATTTGGGTCTTCTCCAGCAATAGCAGTTTTTACTAAATAAGAGTTTGCAATGGAAAAAGCAATTTTTTTAGCTTCCATCTCGTTTTTGCATTTACTTACATTTATTGTAATAAATTTGGATGCTCCTTCTCCATCTGAAACAACTCTTTTAGCTAAATTTAAAAGGACATTATTTAAAGCTTTATCAAAACTTTTAATTTTATTTTCATTTACATTTTTTACTTGAGAATTTTTTACTTCGTTAGTTGCAAATATAGTTAACATGTCATTGGTACTAGTGTCTCCATCACAAGAAATAGCATTAAATGTATTGGTTATATTTTTTTTTAATAACTTTAACAAAATATCATTAGATAAAGTTGCATCGGTAAATATATATGCAAGTGTTGTAGCCATATTGGGATGTATCATTCCTGAACCTTTAGCTACTCCATATATTTTTACTTTTTCACTTCCAATATAACATTCTTCCATAGCTAATTTTGGCTTTGTATCTGTAGTCATGATTGCAAGTGCTGCCTTCATCCAAATAAATTTATTTTGAGTATAAGTAATTTTTTTTATTAAATTTGGAATATTATTGATAATTTTTTCACATGGAAAAGCTTCCCCAATAGTACCAGTACAACCAAAAATTATATTCTTTGTTGAAATTATTTTAGGATTTTCCTCATCTTCCTCTTGTTTCTTGTTTAATTGTTTGGCTGTCAAATCTGCTATTTTTTTTAAACTTTCATAACCCTGCTTCCCAGTAAAGGCATTTGCGTTTCTTGTATTTACAATAAGGGAATATATTTTTTTTGGTCTTTGGTTAATATTCCATTTTATATTTTCAGATATTATTTTTGACTGGGTATAAACAGAAGCGTAATTAGCGCCTTCTCTGAAATAGAACATTGTTAAATCATCTCTAATATCTTTATATAAATTTGCTGAAACAACTGAAATTGAAAGACCATCTAAATGATCTAGGTCTTGAAAATCAATCATTTTAGTATTTTTTGATTGAGATGACAAAAAATTCGTTAAATTAATTCCCATATTGTTTAAATTATTTATTTAATACATATATTAAACAATATAAGTAAAGAATAAATCAAATAGTAATGTTTAACCCATTAAATTTAATCACGAAATTTATTAAATCTAGTAATCAGAAAGAGCTGGATAGAATTAGTAAAATTATTGAAAAAATAAACATACACGAGGAAGATTTTACAAATTTAAATGACGAGGATTTTCCAAAAAAAACTAATGAATTTAAAAATCAAGTAAAAGATGGAAAATCTTTAGATGAGTTACTTCCTGAAGCTTTTGCTTTAGTCAGAGAGGCTTCCAAAAGAATACGAAACGAAAGACACTTTAACGTTCAATTAATTGGGGGGGTTGCTTTACATGAGGGCAAAATTGCTGAAATGAGAACTGGAGAAGGAAAAACTTTAACCATAACGCTTGCCGCTTATTTAAATGCATTAACTGGCAAAGGTGTTCACATAGTAACTGTAAATGACTATCTTGCAAAAAGAGATTCTATTGAGATGGGACAAATTTATAATTTTCTTGGTCTCACTTCGGGATTTATTAACAATGACCAGGATGATGCTGAGAGAAGAAGCAATTATAACTGCGATATCACCTATGCAACTAATAGTGAATTAGGTTTTGATTACTTAAGAGATAATATGAAATTTTCTGAAGAGCAAATGGTTCAGAGAGAGCATAATTTTTCAATAGTAGATGAAATAGATTCATGTTTGATTGATGAGGCAAGAACACCTTTAATAATTTCAGGAGCAGCTGATGATAAGACTGCCCAATATCTGGCAATAGATCAACTAATTAGGATCTTAAACAATAAAGACTTTGAAATAGATGAAAAAGAAAAAAGCATTCTATTGACAAATGATGGAATCAACAATGTTGAAAAACTTTTTTCTAAGGCTGGTATTTTAAAAAATAATAATTTTTATGATCCAGAAAATTTACATCTAGTTCACCATGTTAATCAAGCATTACGAGCAAATCATTTGTTTGAGAAGGGTAGAGATTATATTGTTAAAGATGGAAGTCTTAAAATTATTGACGAACTTACTGGAAGAATTTTAGAAGGAAGACGTTTTGGAGATGGTTTGCATCAAGCGTTGGAAGCTAAAGAAAAAATTCAAGTACAAGCTGAAAATCAAACGTTAGCTTCAATAACCTATCAAAATTATTTTAAACTTTATAAAAAAATATCTGGTTGTACTGGTACAGCTGCCACAGAATCTGAAGAGTTTTTTGAAATTTATAATCTACCTGTTGTTGTTATACCAACAAATAAAGAAATGATCCGAAAGGATTTTAATGATTTAATTTTCAGAACAGAAAAAGAAAAGAATGACGCAATTATAGAAAAAATAATTGAAAGAAATAAATTAGGTCAGCCTATTTTAGTATTTACCTCAAGTATTAATAAATCTGAAATTTATTCAAATTTATTAAATCAAAGAAATATCAAACATGTAGTTTTAAATGCAAAAAATCATGAAAATGAGGCTGAGATAATTGCAAATGCAGGAAAGGAAAATTCAGTAATTATTACAACAAGTATTTCAGGGAGAGGTGTAGATATTCAGCTTGGTGGTAAGAAAGGTTCTATTCCAGAAAATCAACTTAAAATAAATAAAGATAAGATCAAATCCTTAGGTGGTTTATTTGTAATTGGTACAGAAAGAATGGAATCTAGAAGAGTAGACAACCAGGCTAGAGGAAGATCTGGAAGACAGGGAGATGAAGGAAGTTCTGTATTTTATGTTAGTCTAGATGATGATTTAATGAGAATTTTTGGATCAGAGTCTATGAATAGTATGCTCGAAAAACTTGGACTTAAAGACGGTGAAAGTATTGATCATCCATGGATAAATAAAGCATTAGAAAGAGCACAACAGAAAGTAGAAGCTAGAAATTTTGATATAAGAAAAACACTGATCAAATTTGATAATGTTCTAAATGATCAAAGGCATGTTGTATTTTCACAGAGAAAAAATGCGATGAATAGTGAAAATATCTTTGATTATTCTAATGAATTTTTAAAAGAAATAACAGATGATTTAATAAAGTTAAAAATTTCAAATTTATCCAATCCAAAAAGCAATGAATTTAGTAATAAAACTAAGCAAATAATTGGAAAAAGTTTTGAAGAAACCGAGTTAAAAAATTTAATTGAGGCAAAAGATAAAGATTTTAGAGATAAGATTTATAATAAATTTCAAGAAACAAGAAACGACCGGATTAAACTTCTGGGTGAGGATCGTGCAAAAGAAATTGAAAAAAGAATTTTTCTTCAGTCAATTGATTTAAATTGGAAATCACATATCCAATATCTAGAGCAATTAAGACAAGTTATAGGGTTAAGATCCTACGGTCAAAGAGATCCATTGGTTGAATATAAAAAAGAAGCATTCGAATTATTTTCAAATCTTTTAGAAAAATTAAAATTAGATTATGTAACAATCCTTATGAACTTAAAAATAGTGATGGAAACATATAACGAAGAAAAAAATTCTAAATCAATTAATCCATCTGATAATCCAAAATGTTTATTATTAATTAACAAAAATCAAAAAATTTCTAGAAATGATAGATGTGAAGCTACAGGAAAAAAATTTAAAAACTGTTGTGGAGCACTATAGAATTTAAATTAATAAAAGAATAGAAAATAGTAAAATCAATCCACTAATACCCGCTAGTAAAACTTTTTTTGATTTTAAAATTTTATCAAAATTGTTTTTCTTAATTGTTAATGTGCTTAGATCTTCAGTACTAGTCATAAAACCATCATTTCTTCCAATTTTAAGAAATTTATTTTTTCTCTCATTCATTATTTCTTCTGAGGATAATTCACCAAAATAATTTAAATTTTTTATTAAAGTTTTTCTGACATTGTTTAATATTATATCTCTATCTCTGTGTGCACCACCTAAGGGTTCGTCAATTATTTCATCAATAACTTTTAACTTAAGTAAATCTTTAGCTGAAAGCTTCATGGCTTTTGCAGCATCAAGCATTTTTTTTGGATCTCTCCATAAAATAGTTGCACATCCCTCTGGAGATATTACTGAATAGATTGCATTTTCTAGCATAAGAACTTTATTTGATGAAGCTAATGCTATCGCTCCACCAGAACCACCCTCGCCTATAATTATTGCAATTGTTGGAACTTTAACCTCCATACAACATTCGATTGATTTTGCAATTGCTTCTGCTTGTCCTCGCTCTTCAGCTCCTACACCTGGATATGCTCCAGGAGTATCAATAAAAGAAATTATTGGAATATTAAATTTACTTGCTAAGTTCATTAATCTTATTGTTTTTCTATAACCTTCAGGCCTCATCATTCCAAAATTTCTCTCAATTCTGCTATCTAAATCTTCTCCTTTTTCTTGACCTATCACCAATACAGATTTTCCATTAAATTTTGCAAATCCAGTTAAAACTGATTTATCTTCTCCGTAATATCTATCTCCAGATAGTGAGATGAAGTCTTCAAATAAATTATCAATAAAAAATTTTGCCTTTGGTCTATCTTCGTGACGAGCAACCATAGTAGTTTGCCAAGGATCTAAATTGGAGTAAATATTTTTTAATTTCTCATCTATTTCATTTTGAGTACTTGAAATTTTTTGTGTATCCACTTCTGACAATCCCTCTTGATTGTAAGGATCTTTCAATTTTTCTAGTTCGTTTTCTAGATCTTTAATTTCTGTTTCAAAATTTAGATAATTTTTCATTTTTTATTTATAGCGGATGGTTAAAATACAAAAAAGGCAATAAAATGATATCAAATAAGGTGTAATTCTTATTAATTGACTTAAATCATTTAACAGATACAAATTCATTATCGGGAGAGACTATTTATAGCGCCGAAGGAGCAACCACCCCGGAAACTCTCAGGCAAAAGGACCGATTAAAGCATAACACTCTGGAAAGAGATTGATTTCCGCCGAAGGAGTAAAGCTCTCAGGCAAAAATACAGATGGGGTACGAATTAAGTGCTATGCAAGAAAAATACATCAAAATTAATAATCTACAAGTATCTGAAAAGCTATCAAACTTTGTAAATGATGAATTATTAAAAAATACGAATGTATCTTCAGAAAATTTTTGGTCAGGTCTAGAAAAAACACTCGATGAACTTGCGCCAAAAAATAAAGAATTAATTAAATTTAGGGAAGATTTACAGAAGAAAATAGATGATTGGCATATCAAAAATAAAGGTAAAGAATTTAATTTAGATGAGTACAAAAAATTTTTATTAGAAATTGGTTATTTAAAAAATGAAGGACCTGATTTTAAAATAAAAACTGAAAATGTTGATGAAGAAATTGCAAGTATAGCTGGGCCTCAGTTAGTTGTGCCTGTTATGAATGCGAGGTATGCATTAAATGCTGCGAATGCAAGATGGATGAGTTTATATGATAGTCTTTATGGTACAGATGTAATTGAACAATCTGAAGATAGCGTGTCTGAAAGATATGATCCTTTAAGAGGTGAAATGGTTATAAAATATGGAAGGGATTTTTTAGATAAGTACTTTCCTTTAGCTGGACTAAGCTGGAATAAAATTACAAGCTTTGCTGTAAAATATGGAAAATTAAAAGTTTTGAAAGGTGCTGATATTTTTGATTTGGAGGACGAAAATAAATTTGTTGGGCACAGAGGCGAAAGTGATAATCCTTCTGCAATTATTTTAAAAAATAATAATTTACATATTGAAATTCTAAAAGACTCAAGAGCTTTTGCTGCTCAACAAGATCATGCAGGTATTAGTGATATTATACTAGAATCAGCAGTATCAACAATTTGTGATAATGAAGATAGTGTAGCAGCTGTTGATTCAGAAGATAAAATTATTTGTTATCGAAATTGGCTAGGCCTAATGAAAGGAGACCTTAAGTCAAAATTTGAAAAAGAAGGAAAATTATTTGAGAGAAAATTAAATCCACATAGAAGTTATATCTCAAAAGATGGTAAAGGTTTAAAATTACATGGAAGAAGTCTTTTGCTAGTAAGAAATGTTGGTCATCTGATGACTAACCCTTCAATTTTATTAAGTGATGGAAGTGAAATACCTGAAGGAATTATGGATGCTTTTATAACTACAGCAGCTGCGCTTCATGATATTAAAAATAAAAATAATTCAAGAACTGGATCAGTTTATATTGTAAAACCTAAAATGCATGGTCCAGACGAGACAGCATTTACAGATTTAATTTTTTCTAAAGTTGAGGAAGTTCTAAATTTACCTAAGTACACATGTAAGATTGGGATTATGGATGAAGAGCGAAGAACATCAGCAAATTTAAAAGAATGTATTAGAAGTCTTAAAAATAGAGTTTTTTTTATCAATACTGGTTTCTTGGATAGAACCGGTGATGAAATGCATACATCAATGGAAGCTGGTCCTATGATTAAAAAAGGTGATATGAAATCATCAAAATGGATTAATGCATACGAAAATAACAATGTTGATATTGGTTTAAGTTGTGGGTTTTCTGGTAAAGCTCAAATTGGAAAAGGTATGTGGGCAATGCCAGACAAAATGAAAGATATGATGGAGCAAAAAACAGGACACTTAAAAGCAGGTGCAAACTGCGCATGGGTTCCTTCTCCAACAGCAGCTGCTTTACATGCTTTACATTATCATGAAATAAATATTTTTAACGAACAAAAAAAATTAATTGATAGAGAACCAGCTAAGCTTGATGATCTCTTAACCATCCCAATAGCAGATAGACCTAATTGGTCTGTAGAAGATATAAATAAAGAAATTTCCAATTCTGCACAAACTCTATTAGGGTATGTTGTGAGATGGGTCGATCAGGGTGTAGGTTGTTCTAAAGTGCCAGATATTAACAATATAGGTTTGATGGAAGACAGGGCCACTCTTAGAATTTCATCTCAGCATATCGCAAACTGGATACATCATGGTATTACAACTAAAATACAAGTAACTGAAATAATGAAAGAAATGGCAAAAATAGTAGACGACCAGAACAAAGATGACCCACTATATGTTAAAATGAGCAGTGATTATGAAAACTCTATAGCATTTCAAACTGCGTGTGATTTAGTGTTTAAGGGTAAAGAACAACCTTCAGGTTATACTGAACCATTACTTCATTTAAATAGATTGAAAAAAAAATCTAATCTGAGTTCGAAACCAAATTAGACCTATTTTTAAAAGCAGAAAATAAAGTTCCATCATCTAAACTTTCAATTTCTCCACCAACAGGTAATCCTTGTGCTAATTTAGTAATCTTAACATTCAAATTTTTTAAACTATCTTGAATATAATATGCAGTTGTTTGACCTTCAACAGTTGCACTAGTTGCGAGTATGACTTCTTCTATCTTGTCCTTTTGAACTCTTTGCACTAAAGAATTAATTAATAAATCCTCTTTTTTTTGTCCAGCTGATGAAATAGTGCCTCCTAAAATGTGAAAATAACCTTTATATATATTTGAACTTTCTATACTCCACTGGTCAGATATATTTTCTACTACACAAATTTTTTCATATTTTTTATCTACAATTTTACAATTTTCATAATCACACTCTATTGAAATAGATTTTAGAGCCCCACAAATTTTACATCTAGAAATATTTTTATAAACATCCGCTAATGATTTTGCTAAAGGTTTTACTAGTTCATCTCTATTATTAATTAACTTTAATACAATCCGCTTTGCTGATTTAGGACCCAAGCCAGGCAATTTTGATATCAGTTTAATTAAATCATCTATCTCATTACCATTTTCCATATTTTATAAGGGCCATTTGAAACCTGGAATTCCAAACCCGCCTGTTGCTTTTGAAATTTCCTCGGTTGTTTTTGATTTGAGTTGAGATTTGGCACTATTATGTGCTGCAACAATTAAATCCTCAATTATGGTTTTGTCTTCTTTCATAATTTCATCAGATAACTTTATTGTTTGCATCTCTCCCTCTCCATCCAAAGTTATCTTTACAGAATTTGAGCCTGAAACTCCTTCAACTCTAATTTCCTTAATCTTTTGTTGGCTTTCTTTCATTTTGGCCTCAAGTTCTTTTGCTTTATCTAAAATTTTACTAAAATCAGTCATAATCAGCTCCATCTTTTTTTGAATTTACATCTATTAATTCTGCATCAGGAAATCTATCCAAAACACTTTTAAATATTTCTGAATTTTTCATTTCATCTATTAATTGTTTTTTTTCATTTTTTTCTTTATCTTTTACTGACATTTGCCCTTTTAATTTACTAAATGTAATAATCCATCTCTCATCAGTCCATTCGAAAAGTTTTGATGATAAATCTTTTACAAAATCTTTGTCTAAACTTTCATTAAAAGATATTTCAATTCTATTTTTTTCGAATTTTACGAGATTAACATTTTTTTCTAATTCGTATTTTAGTTTGATCTCCTTTTTTTTTGAACAGATTTCAATTAAGTCCTCAAATGCATTTATATTGATTTTCTTTTCTCCTTTAATATCTGTTTGAACTTCTGGTTTAATTTTTTCTTCTTGTGCAACATTCTTAATTTGGTTGATTGTTTTAGGAGTTAATTCAGTTTCTTTATTGTTAACTAAATTTTCACTCTTCAAATCAATCTCAACTTTTTCAACTTTATTTTTAGATTTTACGGAACTTAAATGCATTAGTCTTATTAAGAACATTTCAATTGAAAGGTGCTGGTTAGAAACAATATCAATTTCTTCAAGAGAAGAAATGGCAAATTGCCAAAATAATATCAATACCTCTGAATCTATTTGATTTGATAAATTTTTAATTTTAGAAAATTCTTCATCATTTAATGAAAAGTTTGTGCTTTCTAAAGTTAAAGAATTAATATTTTTAAAATAATAAAGTAACTCTAAGAAGTCATTAATAAAAACTTTTGGTTCAACACCTTGGTCATAAATTTTTCTATAAATATTTATTACTTTTGTTTCTTCACCTTTTAAAATCAGCTCAAATAAATCAATTAATTGAGATTTATCGAAATATCCAAAAATTTTCTGAGCTGAATTTAAA
The DNA here is from genome assembly GCA_902616165.1 of uncultured Pelagibacteraceae bacterium. GTDB lineage: Bacteria > Pseudomonadota > Alphaproteobacteria > Pelagibacterales > Pelagibacteraceae > Pelagibacter. The sequence continues at coordinate 23,478 of CACMRS010000001.1, read as the reverse complement.
TCCAATTCCTTTCCATCATCCAAACTTAATAATGCTCGATCTAATAATGATAAAGCATCTCTTACAGAACCTTCCGAAATTTTTACTATTAGCTTTAAAGCATCTTCTGTTATTTTTCCATTTTCCTTATCTTTAATTAATTTTATATATTCAAATAATTCTGAGGATTTAATTCTAGACAAATCAAATCTTTGACATCTAGAAACAACAGTAATAGGAATTTTTTTTATTTCTGTTGTTGCAAAAATAAATTTTAAATATTCTGGTGGCTCTTCTAAAGTTTTTAATAATGCATTAAATGCTTGCTTGCTAAGCATATGAACTTCATCAATTATGAAAATTTTATATTTTGCAGATGTTGGCCCATATCTAGAAAATTCAATCAAATCTCTTACGTCATCTACGCCTGTTTTACTTGCGGCATCCATCTCTAGAACATCGATATGATTTGAGTTTGTAATCGCATCACAATTATCACATTTAATTTTACATTTATTTTCTATTCCATTTGAGCAATTAAGTGCTTTTGCAACAATTCTTGCAGTAGTAGTTTTTCCTATTCCCCTTATTCCAGTGAACAAATATGCATTAGGTATTTTATTAGCTTTAATCGAATTGGTGATTGTTTCTGAAACAACCTCTTGACCAATAAGATCATCAAAAGTTTGTGGTCTATATTTTAATGCTAATACTTTTGAGTTATTATTCATATATCTATAAGGAGACTAGAACCTGAATAACTGTCTCTACGACTGCTTCCGTTAAGATCTGGTCGGGTTCAAGCAGCATCCACCTCTAGCCTCCATGACCATTATAGCAGTTAAAATTTCTAATCTACAAGAAAAGATTCTTATTTTTTTTGTCTCAAGTTATCTGCTTCGAAAACACCTAGAACGTGAAAATCCTCACAATGTAGACCCAGCTCTTCAAGAGATTTCTGAACTTTTGGATCTTCGATGTGTCCATCCAAATCACATAAAAAAAAATAAGAGTCGAAACTATTTTTTTCTGGATAACTTTGCAGTTTAGTTAGATTTACACCATTAATAGCAAAACCTCCTAGTGATTGATACAGAGCAGCTGGCTTACTTTTTAATTTAAATAAAAAAGAGGTTATGTAAGTTTTATCTTTAAATTCGGGTTGAGAAATATTTTTTCCCATAACCAAAAATCTTGTTAAATTTCCATTTTCGTTTTCTATATTTTTTTTAATTACCTCTAAGCCATAAATTTCAGCGCTCAATGAAGATGCTATAGCTGATTGCTTAACATCTTTTGTTTTAGAAATCATTTCTGCAGATCCGGCCGTATCCGCTCTAATATGTTCTACTAAATTATTTTCTTTTATAAATTTTGAACACTGAGACAATCCTTGAGCATGAGAATACACTTCTTTAATATCTTTTAATTTTGCCCCAGGCTGTCCTAATAAATTATGCTCAATTTTTTGAAAATGCTCTTTATAAATATTTAGCCTATGTTTAAATATTAAATATTCAATTCCAATATTACCAGTAATTCTATTTGATTCTGGAATTATAATTCTGCTATCTGGTTCTTCGGATGCTTTGTTAAAACACTCATCAAAAGTTTTACAAGGCAAGATTTCTGCTTTAGTATCAATTGAAAGCGCTGCTAAATGAGAATATGCACCAAAGGTTCCTTGAAAATAAATTTTACTCATCAATTCTTATATTCCATTATTTTTTTTAAGGCTAGATAATCTTCCTCTGTATCTACTCCTATTGGAGATGATTTGGCAAGTGAAACATTGATATCAATATTATTATCTAATGCTCTTAATTGTTCTAACCGATTTTCTATTTCATTTTTAGATTGGCTTAATTGAACAAATTTTTCGAGTGAGTCTTTTGAATAACAATAAACTCCAATATGATGATAAATATTATCTATCTGCTCAGACTTTCGTAAAAAAGATTTGCCCTTTGGAAAATTGTCCTCTCCTAGAGTATTTTCAGTAATAACCTTTACAATATTTTCATTTCTCAAGTTTTTATTGTCTTTTATTGTTGCAGCAAGAGTTCCTATATTAGAAGGATTTTTTAACATTTTATCATTCAATCTTACAATATCTTTAATGTCTATTGCTGGTTCATCACCTTGTAAATTCATAATGAAATCAACATCTCTAATATTTGATTTTTTAAGCGCCTCGTGAATTCTATCTGTACCTGTCTTGTGTTTATTGCTAGTTAAAATAGCATTGAAACCATTGCTTCTTACATCGTCAATTATTTCCTGGTCCTCTGTAGCTACAATCACATCTCCAATATTGGCCTCCTCTGCTTTTTTAGATACATGTGAAATAATTGATAAACCATTTATTTGCAGTAAAGGTTTACCGGGAAGCCTAGTAGCGGCCATTCTAGATGGAATAATTACTAAAGTTTTCATTATATTTTCAAATTATTATACCCATTAAATAAGTATAGAGGCAAATTTATACATTAAATTTTAGCTTTTTTTTAATTTATCGTGTTATACGTTCACTACAAAATTTAGAAAAAATGGATTCTTTTGAAATAAATAAAATAGTTGCTGCAATCTTAATGGTTGCCCTGCTTGTTATCGGTATTGGAAAATTATCTGATGTTATATTCTACGTAGAGAAACCTGAAACACCTGGTTATTCGGTTGAAGTAGAAACTGCCACTACTGTATCCACAACCAGCTCAAGTACTTCGTCAGATAAAATTGATATATCAGCATTAATGGCAATGGGAGATATTGCTCACGGTGAAAAAGTTTTTAAAAAATGTGCAGCCTGTCATTCGATTGTTAAAGGAGGAAAGAACGCTATAGGTCCTGCGCTATATAATGTTGTCGGAAGAAAAGTTGGAGCTATTGAAGAGTATAAATATTCTAAAGCATTAGCTGCATATGATAAGAATTGGACTTTTGAAGAATTGAATGGATTTTTAATAAAACCTGCTAAATGGATAAAAGGAACAAAGATGGCATATGCAGGTCTTAGAAAAGAAAAAGATAGAGCCTCTGTTATAAAATATCTAAATGAGAATTCAGACAGTCCTTTGCCACTACCTTAATTTTCCAAAGCAATATAATAAAATACTTTTTTGAACATGGACTCTGTTAAGAGCTTGTTGCCAAACATGTGATTTTTTTCCTAAAAAAACCTCGTCACTAACTTCATCACCACGTGGTAGACAATGCAGGAATATAGATTGTTTACTTGAAAGGCTCATTAATTTTTTATCAATTTTGAATTTTTTAAAAGCTTGTATTTTTTTTTTCTTATTAACTTTATCATTTAATGAAATTACTTTATCAGAAAAAATTACATCTGCACCAGATGCAGCCTTTTTAGGATCATTATAAATATAAATTTTTTTATTATTTTTATTTACCCAATTTCTAACTTCTTTTCCTGGTTCAAATTTCTTTGGACAACCAATATTTAATTTGAATGAAAATTTAACTGAAGCTGCTATTAAGCTATCTAAAACATTATTAGAGTCTCCTATCCAACAAATATTTAATTTTGAAATAGGTTTTTTCATTATTTCTTCAACTGTGAAAATATCAGATAAAACTTGTGTGGGATGTGACGATGGACTAAGACCATTTATAATTGGGATTGATAAATATCTTCTGAAATCCTCAATTTTTTTATCACTATCAGTTCTCAACATAAAACCGTCACCATAAGTTGATAAAATTTTAGCTGTGTCAGCGATACTCTCACCTCCTTGACCTAAATGAAGTTCATTTGAACGTAAAGTCAAAGTACCTCCTCCAAGCTGTTTTATTGCTAAATAAAAACTAATTCTTGTTCTCGAACTTGCTTTTTCAAACATTTGAATCAAAATCTTACCCTTAAGAGGCGCTCCTTTGTCAACCTCAAGAGTATTTAGTTTTTTTCTTAAACCTTTTCTTCTTTTTGCATCAATAATAATCTTTCTAAGATCTTTCGCTGGTATATCTTTTAAATTTATAAAATGTTTCATATTATTTTAATTGAGAACAAACTTTGTCAATAACTTGTAACGCTATATCTATTTCTTTTCTTTTTACATTTAGTGGTGGTAAAATACGTACAACATTTTCTGCTGCTCGAATAGTCAATAATTGATTATCCATCAACTTATTTATAAATTTAGTTTGATCTTTGTATAATTGTATTCCAATTAACAAACCTTTCCCTCTTATTTGTTTGATTAAATTCGGATATTTTTCTTTAATTTTATTTAGTTTAAATAAAAAATATTTCGAAACACTTTTTACATTATTTAAAAATTTTTTATTCGCTATAATATCCAATACTGTATTTCCAACAGACATAGCTAAAGGATTTCCTCCAAATGTCGATCCATGAGTTCCAGGTATCATTCCTGAAGCAACTTTTTTATTCATTAACACTGCACCAATAGGAAAGCCTCCACCTATACCTTTTGCAATTGGTACAATATCTGGCTTCACTTTTGATGTTTCAAAAGCAAAAAAATCTCCTGATCTTCCAATTCCACATTGCACTTCATCAAGTATTAGTAAGATATTTTTTTTATTACATAGTGTTCTTAAATCTTTTAGGCACCAATCAGGAATAACCTTTATACCGCCTTCACCCATAATAGTTTCAACCATAATAGCAGCTGTATTTTTATTAATTTTCTTTTTAAGTGAGTCATGATCTCCAAAGCTAAAATGATCAAAACCTTCTACTTTTGGACCAAACCCCTCTGTCATTTTCTTTGAACCACTTGCAAAAATTGCTGCTAATGTTCTTCCATGAAAGGAATTTTTAATACACAAAATTCTATTTTTTTTTGGTTTGCCTATTGAATAAAAGTATCTTCTCGCAGCTTTAATTGCTGCTTCTGTTGCTTCTGCTCCGCTATTTTGAAACATAACATAATCAGCAAAAGTTTTTTTACACAACTTTCTAGCCAATTTTTCTCCTTCTGGAATTTGAAAAGCATTAGAGACGTGCCATAATTTTTTGGATTGATCTCTTAAAGTTTTAACTAATCTTGGATGGGCATGGCCTAAAGAGTTAACTGCTATTCCTTGGACAAAATCTAAATATTTTTTATTATTAACAGAATACAAATAACATCCCTTTCCATACTTAAATCCAATTTTTTTTCTGTTATAATTTTTTGCTAAATAGCTCATAAGTTTAGTTTGTTTTTATAAACTTTAATTATTTATACAAGTTAGGATTGAAAATATATCTTTACTTAATTTCAATTTTCTGTTGATAAGTCTTATATTTTGATTGTTTAATTAAAGTTTAAATCAGTATATTGTGTTTAATTATAAGTTATATACTAAATATTGAATATGAGTTGGACAGAAGAAAAAGTAGCAAAATTAAAAGAACTTTGGGGTAAAGGAAATACCGCTAGCCAAATTGCTGAAATAATTGGTGGTATAAGTAGAAATGCCGTTATTGGAAAAGCTCATAGACTTAATTTATCTGCAAAAATAAAGACCAGAACAGCAACCACAAACCAAAATTTTGAAAATTCTTCAGAAGAAAAAAATGTTTCGATAAGAAGAACCCGTAAAAGTAAGTTTAAATCTTTGTTAATAGACAAGGACTTCGAGCCTGAAAATCCAAAACAGTTGGAGGAGCTGGATGAAAATTCTTGTAAATGGCCAATAGGACATCCAGATGAAAGTTCATTTTATTTTTGTGGAAGATCCTCACTAAAAGATTTTTCATATTGTAAATTGCATTTACTTTATGCTTATCAGCCAAAAGGTAAAAAAGAGGAAGTTACGGAGAAAGAAGAAGTGCCAGAATTTATTGAAAAAAAAATACAATCAGCTTAATTACTATTGGCGGTATTATCTAAATCATTGTCAGAAATATATTTTTCTGTTGAAAACTGACCTCCATCTCTCCACATAAAACAATATTTTTTAACTTCATCATTAAAATATCTTTTACTTGGTATACCAATTTCTGAATTGGTTTTGTATTTTCCTGAAGCAATATTATCATATTTTAAAAGTTTTAATTGATCTCTTGTTAGAATTGGTTTTGGCATCAATTCAAATAATTGCGCAGAAAACTTCCCAATAACTATAGGTAAAGGAATTAAAATTCTTTTTTTATCAATAAGCTTAAGTAATCTTTGTAATATTTCTTTAAAAGTTATTATTTCAGGGCCCACACATTCTATTATTTTAGAATAAATATTATTTGATATTATATGAAATATTGTATCTGTTAAATCTGAACAACAAATTGGGGAAAATTTTGTGTTACCATTATAATAAAGTGGAAAAACAGGAAGTCTATTTAATAAGGTCATAAAGTTTGTAGTAAAATTATCATCGGCCGAATAAACAACTGATGGTCTGAGTATTGTTGCTAAAGGAAAATTTTTTAATATTTCACTTTCCCCCTCCAGTTTACTTTTGGCATATTCAGAGTCTTTGGCATCATTAATTCCTAATGCAGATAAATGAATAAAATGTTTAAGATTATATTCTTTAGATAGTTTCGCTAAAATGCCTGGAAAGATACTGTGAATATTTTTAAATGTATTTCCTTTTTTTTTCTCAAATAAAATACCGATTAAATTTATACAAATATCTGCTTTTATAAATAGTTTCCTTATTTTATTCTCTTCAAAAATGTTTGCCTCTTCAATATCGATATAGCCGGCATTTGCTTGAGTTTTTATTACGTAACTTTTTTGGTGAATATTCCTAGTAACAACTGTAACCCTATAGTTGTTCTTTGTGAGTTTTCTTATCAAGTTTCTACCTATTTGACCACTACCGCCAAAAATTAGACAATTTTTTGCTTTCATATATATATGTTTAAAAATGAGTAATAATATACAACTTTACAAAAATGATTTACCAGATGATCTGAAATTAGGCAATATAATAGCTGTCGATGGTGAATTTATGGGACTAAATGTAAGAAGAGATCCGCTTTGCTTAATTCAAATATCATCAGGTAATTCAGACGCTCACATAGTTCAATTTGACAGAAATAATTATAATGCACCGAATCTAGTGAAAGTTTTAAATGACAGCTCGATAACCAAAATCTTTCATTTTGGAAGAGCAGATTTGGCTCACATTAAATATTATTTAAAAACTAATACAAATAACATACTAGACACAAAAATAGCCTCAAAACTAGCAAGATCTTATTCAGACAATCATTCGCTAAAAACTCTAATTAAAGAATTTATTAACATAGATATAAGCAAACAATTTCAAAACTCAGATTTCGGAGGAGAATTAACTCCAGCTCAACTAAAATATTGTGCAAATGACGTAATATATCTTCATAGAATTCATGATGAATTAAATAAGATTTTAGAAAGAGAAGATAGAATTAATCTTTACGAAGATTGTTTAAAATTTCTTAAAACTAGAGTTGATCTTGATCTAGCTTTGTTTAAAGATGATATCTGGTCTCATTGATGAATAAAAAAAAATTTATTTCTATAGCTAAAAATGTAATTAATTTAGAAATAAAAGCTCTGCAAAAATTAAAAAACAATTTAAATAATTCTTTCAATGAAGCTGTGGTTGAAATTTCAAAATGTCAATCAAAGGTAATACTATGTGGTGTTGGCAAAAGTGGATTGATTGCTTCTAAAATCGCATCAACACTTGCATCAGTTGGAACCCCCTCGTTTAATCTTTTAGCAAGTGAAGCTTCACATGGAGATCTTGGAATGATTTCCAAAAAAGATATTCTGATTATTATAAGTAACTCTGGAGAAACAAGTGAATTAAAAAACATAATACAATATGCCAATAGAAATAAAATATTATTAATAGGAATTGTATCCAAAAAAGACTCTATTTTATATAAAGGCTCAGATATAAAACTCTTAATTCCAAAAGTTTTAGAATCAGCGGGTATTGTTCCTACCTCAAGTACAACGGCACAGCTTGCCTTAGGAGACGCTTTGGCAATTGCAACGATGAAATTTAAAAAATTTGATAAAATGGATTTCAAAAAATTACATCCTGGTGGAAATTTAGGGGCACAGCTTAAAACTGTTGAGGACATAATGCTAACTGGAAATGATATACCGTTTGTAAAAGATACCTTAGAGATGAAAAAAGCTATAAAAATTTTAAGCAAAAAAAAATTAGGAGTTTTAATAGTTCAAAATAATAAAAAAAAAACAAAAGGTATAATAACTGATGGACAAATAAGAAGATTTAATCAAAAAAATTACAACATCCACTCAATAAAAGTGAGAGAAATTATGACTAAAAATCCTATAGGTGTTGAAAAAAATACACTTGCTGCAAAGGCTCTTTCATTAATGAATGAAAAAAAAATTACGTCACTAGTAGTCTTTGAAAAAAAAGATAAATTAAAAACTATAGGCATAGTTCATATTCATAATATTTTGCAATTTAATATTTCTTGAATTGATGAAAAAATATATAAAAATTTTTCTGATTATATCTGCTTTAATGATCGTAATATTTTTTTTTTATCTTCATTTTACCAAAAGCAAAAAAGAATTAAATCAGATAGAAATTAATAATAAAGAGGAAAATTATAGTTCAAATATTATAGATGGAGTTAACTATCTATCAAAAGATGCAAAAGGTAACGAGTACATAATTAATGCAGAGAAAGGTGAAATTGATATTTCAAATAGTAATATAATTTACTTAACTAATGTAAATGCATTAATTAAATTAAATAATACTGAAAATGTGACTGTGACTTCTAATTTTGGAAAATACAATATTAAAAATTATGAAACAATATTTTCAAAAAATGTGATAATTAAATATTTAGATAATAAAATTACTGGTGAATATGCGGATTTTTCTATGGATAGAAATTCAATGATCATTTCAAAAAATGTTATTTATTCTAACACAGAAAATATTTTAAAATCTGATGCAATTAGTATAAATATCGAAACAAAAGATACAAAAATTTTCATGTACGAAACTAACAAAAAAGTTAACATCAAGAGTTTAAATTAATGGCCGTAATTAAAAAATTTAGAATTAAATCTTTTAAAAAAATAAATTCAATAATTCAATTTGAAAATGTTTCTTTATCCTATGGTAATAGATTGATTTTAGATAATATAAATTTCAAAATTAATGAGGGTCAAATTTTTGGTATGCTTGGACCTAACGGAGTTGGGAAATCAACAATTTTTAATTTAATTACAGGGTTAATTAGGCCAGTTAATGGCAAAATAAAAATTAATGACGTTGATGTTACTGACTACCCAATTTATTTAAGAACAAAAAAATTTAAAGTAGGTTATGTTCCGCAATATGGTGGATATTTTAATGATCTAACACTTTTTGATAACATGAAAGCTATTGGAGAAATAGTTATTGATAATAAAAAGTTAATTAATGACAAAGTTAACTACCTATTATCGAGATTCGAATTAGAAAATGTTAGGAATATTAAAGCTAAATTTTTATCAGGAGGTCAAAAAAAAAAATTAGTAATAGCATTATCGTTGTTAAGTGACCCAAAAGTTTTACTTTTAGATGAATGTTTTGCTGCATTAGACGTATTAACAATAAAAATGTTACAAGAAATTATTGTAACGTTGCAACAAGAAAATAAAATTACAATTTGCATATGCGATCATCAAGCTAGAGATTTATTAGCTTGTGTAGATGTTGCGATGATATTAAGTAATTGTAAAATTATTGCTCAAAATACACCCTCAAATTTAGTGAAAGATACGAATGCTCAGAATGCTTACTTTGGTGATAGTTTTAAATTTAATTAAAACTTAATGCAAAATTCACTTGTAATTAACAAAAAAATAAACTCCTTTAACGACATAATTCAGGTAAGTGGAGATAAAAGCTTAAGTATAAGATGGGTTCTATTTTCATCACTTGGCAGTGGTGTTTCAATAGCAAAAAATTTGCTTATGTCTGAAGATGTTATTACTTCAATAAAAGCTGTAAGAAAATTAGGTATAAAAGTTATAACAAAAAAAAATACCTGTAAAATTTTTGGTAAAGGAATTAATGGATATAAATACAAAAAAAATCTAAAAATTAATGCTCAAAATTCAGGCACACTTGGAAGATTAATACTTGGATTAATTATTGATACGCCTTTTCCAATAAAAATTACAGGTGATAATAGTTTATCAAAAAGAGATTTTAAAAGAGTTACTGACCCCCTAAGTAAATTCGGGGCGAAATTTAGATTAAAAAATAATTTTACTCTTCCTTTAACAATTAAAGGATCTTCAAATCTTAAATCAATAAATTATTTGGAAAAAAAAGGATCTGCTCAATGTAAAAGTGCTGTTATCCTGGGTGCACTGAAATCAGATGGTGAAACTACTATTAAGGCAAAAAAATCAAGGAATCATACAGAACTACTTTGTAAACATCTCAATATTCCTATTAAAGTTTATTCTAGAAAGAATTATGATTATATTAAAATAAAAAAAACAAGTAGAATTGATAATCTAGACTATAATATTCCTTCCGACATAAGCTCGAGTGCTTTTTTTATAGTTTTAACAGCACTTTCAAAAAATTCTAAGCTAACGATTAAAAATGTTAACATCAATCCAACTAGAACTGGAGTTATTTCAATTTTAAAAAGGATGGGTGTAAATATAAAAATTAGCAATAAGAAAATATATAAAGGAGAAATTAATGCTGACATTAAAATCAAAAGTACTAAAAAATTAAAACCTATAAATTGCCCTGTAAAATATAACAGTGGAGCTATTGATGAATTTTTAATTATATTTTTAGTTGCGGCTAGAGCTAATGGTATATCGTATTTTAAAGATTTAGCAGAACTTGACCAAAAAGAAAGTCCAAGACTTAAATGGGGATCAAAAATTTTAAATTTAATGGGAGTAAAAAATATTTTAACGAAAAGTTCTATTAAAATATTTGGAAATCCTAAATTAAAACTAGAAAAAAAAATTATAATTAAAAATTATTTAAAAGATCATAGAATTTTTATGTCATGTGTTATTGCAGCATTAACATATGGTGGTAAATGGGAAATACATAATAAAAATTCAATTAAGACATCTTTTCCTCAATTTCTTAAAATTATTAAAAAACTTAAAAATGCAAAAAAATAAAAAAAGAATATTAAAAATTGCAATTGATTCACCTGCTGCTGCAGGGGCTGGAACTTTAGCTAAAGCTATATCTAAAGAATATAATCTTAATTACCTTGATACTGGAAAAATATATAGATTTATTGCTTTTCAAAAAATTAAATTTCCTAAAAAATTTAATCAAAAGTTTCTTAGGTCAAAAATTAATTCACTCAGAGTTAATGATCTTAAAAATAAATTATTATTATCAGATGAGGTTGGAAGTGAAGCTGCTAAAATTTCTAAATTAAAATATATAAGAAAAATGGTTTATTCCTTTCAAAAAAATTTTGCTTACTTTCCGCCTAAAAAATTTAAAGGTTCATGTCTTGATGGTAGAGATATTACTTATAAAATTGTTCCTGATGCAGACTTCAAATTTTACATAACAGCAAATATTAAAATTAGAGCTCTAAGGAGATACAAAGAACTTAGAAAACTAGGAAAAAAAACAACCTATAATGATGTGCTAAAAAGTATAAAAAACCGTGATAATAGTGATTTTAAAAGAAAAAACTCTCCATTAAAGAAAACAAAAGATTCACTATTGATTAATACGACAAACCTTACTAAAAGGTCATGTTTTTTAAAAATAAAAAAAATAATAGATAAAAAAATTTATAATTAATGGAAATATTTAAAGAGTTATCAACTCCAGCATCTCAAGAGTTTGAAAAACTATTAAACAGTCAACTTTCAAAAGTTCAAATTGAAGAAGGTAAAATAATCGAAGGCAAAATAACTAAGATCACAGAAAAATTTGTTTTTTTACTTGTTGAAGGCCTTAAATCAGAACCAGTTCTAGATATAAATGAACTGAAAGGTATGGGATTAAGTGATAAAATAAAATTAGGTGAAACAATACCAGTTTTACTCGAGAAAATTGAAGATAGGAATGGTGAAGTTTTAGTTTCAGCTAGTAAAGCTCAAAAGATAAAAGGCTGGGATAAACTTGTTGAAGCTTATGAAAATAACAAACCAATCATGGGAAAAATTACATCTAAATGCAAAGGGGGATGTATAGTGGAACATATAGAGACTGGATCTTTAATGTTTCTTCCTGGTTCACAAATAAGTGATAAGCCATTAAAAGATATAAGCCACTTAATGAATGAGCCACAAAAATTCGCTTTAATTAAATTAGATAAAGTAAGAGGTAACGCATGTGTATCTAGGAGAGAAATAATCTCGTCTTTTAAAAAAGAGGATAAAGCTAAAATTGTGGAAAAATATAAAGTTGGTGACATAATTAAAGGTGCCGAAGTAAAAGGTTACAGTACTTTTGGATGTTTCTTCAATGTTAACGGTGAACTTGACGTGCTAGTTCATTTACAAGAGATCTCATACTCGAGAGTAAACCATCCAGATGAGGTATTTAATATAGGTGAAAAACATGACCTTAAAGTTATCAGTGTGGATAAAGAAAAACTTCAAGTTGGTTGTTCTGTAAAACAACTTTCCCCAGACCCTTTTGAGCATATAGAAAACTATGAATTAAATAAAATTTATAAAGTTAAAGTTGTTAAACTAATGGACTTTGGAGCATTCTGTGAATTAGAACCGGGACTTACAACTTTACTTCATTCAAGTGAACTTAGTTGGACTAAGAAAAATATTTCAGCGAAAAAAATGTTTAAAGTTGGAGATGAAATAACATGTGTAATCACGGAAATTGATAAAGATAAAAGACGTGTAGCAATTTCGCATAGATTAACTCAAGAAAATCCATTTGAAACATTTGAAAAAAAATACCCAGTTGGAACTATTGTAGAAGGTGAAATCGTAAACAAAAATGAATATTCATTATTTGTTAAGATAAAGGATTTAGATGTTGATGCCTTTTTACATTGTAATGACTTAACATATTTAAGTAATGGAGAAGAAGAATTAGTAAAATATAAAAAAGGCGAAAAAATTCAAGTAAAAGTATTAGAAGTTAAAACTTCTGAACAAAAAATTAGGGTCGGTTTAAGGCAAACCAAATCAGATCCTTTTGACTGGTTTAAAGATAAATCTAAAAACCAGACTATAACTGTGAAGGTTATGTCGACAGATAATAAAGGGTTAATTGTAAGACCAGAGGGTTGTGAAATGGATTTTCAAATCAAAAAATCTGCTATAGCCATAAATTCAGCTGATGCTAGACCTAGCAGGTGGACTGGGGGTGAAAAACTAGATTGTGCTATTGCTGAACTTGATTTAGAAAAAAGAAGAGTTTCTTTAAGTATAAAGCTTCTTGAGGAAATTGAAAAAAAAGAAGCTCTAGAAAAATATGGATCCGAAGGTTCTGGAAAAAATTTACCATTTTCATCTTTATCAGACGATTTAAAAAAAAAAGAAGAAAAGTAATAATAATTAAAGAAGAATAAATTTGGCTATTGTAAAATCAAAGCTTCTAAAACAACTCTCATATAATTATCCGAACTTTTTAAAAAAAGACTTAGAAAAATTTACAAATATAATTCTCGTTGAAATAAAAAGAGCGCTAAAAAGAGGAGATAGAGTTGAGCTTAGAGGTTTTGGTGTTTTTTCCACAAAGGTACAAAAAGCTAGGATTTCAAGGAATCCTAGAACTGGAGAAAAGGTCAATACACCACAGAAAAAAACTATTCACTTTAAAATGTCAAAAGACTTGTTTAAAAAATTGAATGACAATTAATAATAAGACTATATTTGTTGCATGTGATACCTCAAATCTTGAGAAAATTAAAAAAATAATCATAAAAACAAAAAATAGTAAACTGAAAATTATTCCTAAGTTTGGTCTTCAATTCTTCTACTCTAAGCAAGGAAGAAAATTCTTAGAAAAACTTAAAATCGACTTCTGGTTAGATTTAAAAATTAATGATATTCCGCAGACCGCTTTATCAGCAATTGATAGTTTAAAAGATTTAAAAAGATGTAAATATATTACAGTGCACGCTAATGGTGGCCTAGAAATGTTAAAGGCAGTGAAGAAAAAAGCAAAAAAAATAAATAAAAATTTAAAAATTTTAGGTGTTACAGTTTTAACAAGTCTAAGTAATAAATCATTAAAACAAATAGGTCATACAAAGAAAATTGAACAATTAGTTTTAAAACAAGCTGGACTAATAAAAAATTCCAATTGTGATGGGATAGTTTGCTCTGCACAAGAGGCTATGATGGTGCGTAAAAAATATAAAAATTTATTAATCATAACTCCAGGAATAAGATTACCTGGAGACAGTCCCAACGATCAAATAAGAATTATGACACCAAAAGATGCTTTTAAAAATAAAGTTTCTGGTATTGTTATGGGTAGATCTCTCACAAAAGGTAACATTAAAAAAAACACAAGAAGACTCTTAGATCATCTAACTCAATGATCAAAGGTTGTAAAATCTGTGGGATAAAAGATCCTGATACTTTAAGCTTTATAATAAATCACCCATATCCACCAAAATTTATTGGCTTCATTTGTAATTATCAAAAGAGCTCCAGATATATCTCTATTAATGATCTAAAAAAATTGTTGAAAATTAAAAAAAATAAAAGCGAATTTGTTGCTGTTTTAGTAAAACCTGATGATGAAATTTTAGAGGAAATAAAATCTTTACCATTTGATTACTATCAATTGTATGATTGCACCCCAGATGAAATTAAAATTATTAAAAAGAAATATCAAAAAAAAATTATTACAGCATTAACAGTAAAAGATAAATCTGATGTTATTAAATATAAATCATTTACTGGTGTAACGGATATATATTTATTTGATAGCAAAGGTTATGAAAAAAGCCAGGGATTTGATCATGATTTAATTAAAAATATTAAAATCGATAAAAAATTAATGCTAGCTGGCAATATAAAATTTAATGATGATCTAAATAATTATGGTAAAATTGCAGATTTTATAGATTTATCTGGAGGCTTAGAAACTTCTGGATTAAAAGATAAATCAAAAATAGAAATTTTTTTAAATAATTTAAATAAAATTAAAAATGAAACTTAAGAAAAAAATTCCATTAATTGATCAACATGATAGTAATGGCTTTTGGGGTGGTAAATTTGGGGGTAGTTTTATTCCTGAGACTTTAAAAAAACCTATAGAAGACTTGACGATAGAATTTTCAAAATTAAGAAATAATAAAAAATTTTTAAATAGAAGGAATTATTATTTTAAAAATTACATAGGATCACCCACATCATTTGTGAAATTAAAAAATTTATCTAATCATTTGGGTGGTGCTCAAATATGGGCTAAAGTTGTATCTGAGGCTAATGGTGGTGCTCACAAAATATATAATGCAACTGTTCATGCCTTAATTTGCAAAGCCATGGGGAAAAAATACATAGTTGGGGATACTGGTGCTGGTTATGCTGGAAAAATGTTAAGCATGGCTGCAAAAAAATTTGGTCTGAAATGTAAAATTTTCATGGGTGCAAAAGACATCAAGAGACAAAAACCAAACTGTGATGCTATGAGAAAAAATGGTGCTCAAATAGTCCCAGTATACTCTGGTAGTCAAACCTTAGTTGATGCGGTCAGTGAGTGTATGAGATATTGGGTATCAAATTGTGACACTACACATATGTGTGTTGGAAGTACTGTTGGTCCAAATATCTTTGTAAAAATATGTGGATGGAGTACAGCACAAATTTCTAGAGAATTAAAAATACAAATTAAACAAGAATTCAAAAAAATTCCAAATAAAATTAAATTAATTAACTGTGTGGGTGGTGGAAGTTCAGCATATGGTTTTTGGAGTGAATTTATAGATTTTAATAAATCACAAATAGAATTGATCGGTGTTGAAGCTGGTGGTCCAAAAAAATCAAAACTTCATGCTGCTCCCTTGAGCAAAAATGCTAAAATTGGAATATTACATGGCGCAGCTTCATATGTTTGTCAAAATAATGAAGGTCAAATAAATGACACTGAATCTATAAGTGCTGGATTGGATTACCCAGGGGTAAGTCCAATACATTGTTTTTTAAAAGATGCAAATCGGGCAAGATATACTTATGCAACAGATGAAGAGGCACTAAATGCACATGTAATGGTAACCAAATTTGAAAAACTTAATCCAAGTTTAGAGCCTAGTCATGCATTTGCAGAAGCAATAAAAATTGCTCCAAAATTAAGTAAAGATACCATAATAATTGTAAACTCTTGTGGTGATGCAAAAAAAGATAGGGATATTTTAAGAGAGAGACTAGGTAAAAACTAATGAATTCATTAATTAGCCAAGCATTCTTAAATGCAAAGAATGAAAAAAGGCCCGCATTACTTACTTATACAGTTGCTGGAGATAATACTAAAAAAAAATCCTTAGAAATATTAAAATCAATTTCTAATTACGCAGATATTTGCGAATTAGGTTTTCCACATAACACTCCAATAGCTGATGGTGGACAAATACAAACAAGTGCCTACCGAGCAATTAAAAATGGGATTAAAATTAAAGATGTATTTTCAATTGCAAAAAATTTTAAAAAAATAAAAAAAAATAAACCAATTATACTGATGGGCTATTACAATATGATCTATCAATATAATGAAAATAAATTTTTAGATAAATGCAAAAAGTCAGAAGTTGATGGTTTAATAGTTGTTGATTTACCTTATCCTGAAAATAAAAATTTTGCATCAAAATGTAAAAAAAAAGGAATTAATTTTATTCAATTGGTTTCGCCAACAACTTCTAAGATAAGATTGAAAAAAATTATAAAAGATTCCCACGATATGATTTATTATATAAGCATGTTATCCACTACGGGTGGAAAGCTTAAGGTGTCCCCGAGGAAAATATTAGAAAAATACAATAAAATAAAAATACAAAATAAATCAAAAAATGTTGTTATTGGCTTTGGTATTACAGAAAAAACAATCAAATCTCTTAAAAAAGCTGATGGTTTGGTGGTTGGTAGTGCAATATGCAAGGAAATTTCTAGATCAATTGAAAAAAGACAAAATACTGTCACAAATGTTACTAATATCGTTAGAAGATTAAAAAATAAAATTCAATGAACTGGATAACTAAAATAATAAAAGCAGGTGAAAAAATTAAAACCGCTATACGTGATAGAGCTACCAAAGAGGATATCGCAAAAAGTGACTGGACCTCATGCTGTAGAGGTCCCATTCTTAAAACTGATTTAGAAAAAAATCTTTGGGTTTGTCCTGATTGTAATAAACATCATAGAATAAAACCAAAACAAAGATTTGATATTTTGTTTGGCAAAAATAATTACGAAATTTTTAAAACTCCAATACCAAAAGATGATCCACTCAATTGGACAGATTCTAAACCTTATAAAGAAAGATTAAAAAGTGCTCGAAAAAAAACAGAATTAGAATGTGGAATGATGGTTGCTTCTGGAACAATAAATAATATTAAAATTACAGCTGTGGCATCTGATTTTGATTTTTTAGGTGCTTCTATGGCTGCCGCAGAGGGAGAAGCTTTTTTATATGGGATACAACATGCCATAGAGAATCAAACACCGTTTTTGTGTATTAGTGCTGGAGGAGGAATGAGAATGATGGAAAGTTTAATATCATTATCTCAAATGACAAGAACAACGCTTGCAATTAATGAATTAAAAAAAAATGGACTACCATATTTAGTTTGCATAACTGATCCAACAGCAGGCGGTATTACTGCCTCATACGCTATGTTAGGTGACATTCATATTGCAGAACCAGGAGCTTTAATTGCATTTGCGGGTGCAAGAGTAATTCAAGGAACTGTTAAAGAAGAGCTACCTGAAGGTTTCCAAAAAAGTGAATATGTTGAAAAAACTGGTTTTGTTGATTTAATTGTTGAGCGTAAAGAGATTGCATCAAAAATTGGAACTTTATTATCAATATTGTTAAAGAAAAACTCTGATATAAGTGCTGAACAAAATGAAACTTCAGAAGATAGTCAGTCGCTTACAAAAGTTGCATCCTAAAGAAATAGATTTAAGTCTAGATCGTATTCAAAATCTCTGCAAAAGACTAGGGAGTCCTCAAGATAAAATCAAAGCAATTTCAATTGTTGGAACTAATGGAAAATATTCAACTATCCAAGCAATGTTATCAATTTTAAAAGAAGCAAATCTAAAATGTAATGTCTATACAAGCCCACATATCAAAAGTATCAATGAGAGGTTTGTTTTTAATAATAAAGAATTAAATAATGAAGATTTAGCAAATTTACTTGAGGAAATTGAAAATGCTAACAATAATGAACCGATTACTTTTTTTGAAATACTGACTGCAGCTTATTTCTTAAAAGCATCTCAATATCCGGAAAATATCAATTTAATTGAGAGTGGATTATTCTTTAGATTTGATGCTACAAATATATTAAAAAATAACCTTGCTAGCGTTGTAACTTCTATTGGTCTTGATCATTTAGATTGGTTACCGGAAAATGAACAAACCATTGAAAAAATTATATTTGAAAAAACATCAAGCCTTTTAAACTCAAATATTATAGTTGCGAAACAAAGTACTAATAAAATCAAAGAAAATATTAAAAAAACAATATCAAATAACAGATCAAATAAGTTTTTTCATAATGAAAATTATAGTTTTACAATACAAGAAAATGACTTCTTTTATTATGAAGATCAATTTGGGGGAGTAAAATTACCTATGCCAAATGTTAAAGGTCAATTTCAATTAGAAAATGTCTCAACAGCAATTGCTACCCTAAGAATTTTGAAAGACTTAAAAATTAAAGATGACCACATTAAAAAAGGTATTTTAAAAATAAATTGTATTGCAAGATTACAAGAAATTAAGTCTGGAAAACTTAAAGCGCTTGTAAAAGATCACAAACTTTTTGTTGATGGATCTCACAACCCTTTAGGTGCAAAAGTTTTGAATGAATACCTAAAAAGTTTAGATTGCAATAAACATATCATTCTTGGAATGATGGCTAATAAAGATCATAGTGAATATATGAGTTTCTTTAAGGATATTTCTACATTGACTACAATAGATATACCTAATCAACCTAATTCAATTAAAGGGAAAGAACTTAAAGATAAGCTAAATAGATTTTCAAATATAAGTTATAAGGAAAGTATAGAGGATGCTATAAAGTCAATCCCATTAAAAGAAAACGACATAATTCTGATTACTGGATCGTTATATCTTGCGGGTGAAGTTTTAAATTTAAATTAGATATTTTTATCTAAAAATTCCTTCATGTGACTTTCGGGTACTCCACCAACTTTTCTATCTACTTCAACACCTTTTTTATAGATAATAACTGTTGGAACACCTCTGATACCTGCTGCACTTCCAGTATTTATTCCACCATCTTCAACATCAGCATAATAAAAACCAGCCTTATCTTTATATTCATCAGATAACTTATCCATTACTGGTTTTAATGCCTTACATGGACCACACCACTCAGCTGAAAACTGGATGACTGAAACATCTTCATTTTTAATTTTAGTATCAAAATCTTCGTCTTTAAAATTTGTAAGCATATTACCTTTCTATTAATAAGAGGCTTAAAGTCAACTAGGCAATTTCATATTTTTTTTCTATAGACATAATAAATTCATTTATTTCATCTAATTTTTTTAGTTCCTCTTCATCATCTCGATTGGATGCTTGATCTCTTAAGGTATCAATTTCTTGATAGGCCATTCCTATAGTTTGCCACTTTTCTTTATTTTTGCTTAAAATTCGTCTAGCGATTTCACTTTTTATATTTTTATATAAATCTGGTGGCAAAATATGGGGTGCTTCTTGATAAATAATTTTTTGCCCAAACCAACTACATCTTTTATCTGTAAATTTATCTAACATTCTTAATTTATCTTCCCAAGAAGAACTATGCCAAGTTTTAAATAATTGGGTGTCTTTATTGGGAATGAATTTTTCATATAAAGTTTCTTCAGGTAACAAATCTTCCTGGGTCTGGGTTTGAGCTTTTTCCTCAGCTGCTTCTCTATTGATGATTTGAATATTTTTACAAAAATTTTCGCTATTTCTAACCATTTTTGCTCTTTTTTGAATAGTTTCTAAATCTAAGTCAGCATATGCCTTCTCTTTTAATGCAAACTTTTTATCTAACACAACAGGAGCTTTATTGGTTTTGATTACTCTAAGTGCTTTTGGACTAAACTTTTTTAAATAAACTTTTAGATCATTTATTGATAAATTTAACAAAGGTTCAGGATCTCTTCTTAAATCAAATAAATATCCCCAAGATGCATACGATGGATGAAAACAATGATTTGGATGTAATGTTGAGGCAAGGTACATCATATTTTTTCCCTTAACATTTTCAAATATTGAAAAAATCCCTTCACTTTTTAAAATAGTTTCAACACTATTTTTTGTCGATGTGCTTAAAAAATTTTCCCAATTATCTTTGTGTTTATCTTTTATAATTCTGAGAATTTTTAAGCTTGTGAATGCATCATGATAAGCTGTGTGTTGTTGAGATGTATCAAATCCTTGTTGTCTAGCTAAACCTTCTAAAGCTAAACTTTCATTTCCGGCTTCTGTTAATTCTGTCTTTAATGTTTCAGGATTCAAGGTTTGTGCTACTCTTGCAACATGTAAACCATCATGTTCTTTATTAGGTGATGAATGCGTAATGTATGGATATCTGTTTCCTTTAAAAAAATTAAAATGAAACATTCTCCTATCAAAATTTAAATTACTCCAACCCATAAACAATGCTGGGGCAGCTTTTGCGAAGAAGTTTTCTACAGCTCCTAAAAAATCGTAATGCGAATAATTTCCTTTGGTAAGTAAATCAATACTTGTTGAATTAACTAATAAGGCCTTTGCACTTGGAACCTCACCATCGGGCATTCTGCCTCGAATATTTAGCTTACCAATTTCTTTTAAGTTTTTATCAACAACGACAGCACCTACTTCAATTATTGAGCCCCAAATTGTACTATTTGTTGTTTCGGTGTCGTAAATTACTATTTTATCCATAAAATCCTAAGTTAAATCCGATAGCTCATTAAATTTTTTTAATCTTCCCAAAAATAAATTTTGATAAACAACTAAATCATGGTCTTGAATTTTAAACTCTTGGAATAATTTATCTACCGTGCAAACCAAAATTACACAAGAAGTGATATTAGAGTTATACACAATGTTGTGTGCTAATGAATATGCACTAGTTTGAAGAAGCCATGAGTCGATATACTCAGCCTTTTTGGGTTTATTGCTTTGTTTAAAATCAATTATTGTTTCTTTTCCTTCATAAACTCCAACACAATCAGCAGTACCTGCATACTTCTCTGGGTAATAAAGAGTGCATTCAACTCCCCAAATTTCATCCAATCTATTTTTTAAACCTTTTTCTATAATTTCTTTAGCCATTAATTTGTATTGTTCGTTATCTTCAAAAAAACTTAAATTCTCTCTTCCAAGTAAATAAGATTCTAAATAGTTGTGCATTTGAGATCCCCTGCTACTTGCTGCTTTTGTAATTGCTTCAGCTTCTTTTTGCCCGGTTCTTTCTCTCCAATTTGCCAATGCCGCTTTATCTTCTTCAGATCGTGTTGCATCTAAAATTGAAGTGACACTTGGTAATTTTGTTTCCCCTAATAAGTATCTTCTAATGCCACCAACTGTTGCTCTTGATGATTTTGGATAATCGTATTTTTGATTCCACTGCATGAGATTTCTTATAGACGGTATTATACAAAAAAAGAAATTAATTTTTAAGCTGCCTATTTCGTTCAACAAATTTTTCCACGTTTTCAGTTTGTACAGCCTTCTCAACCTGCTCGGGATCTTTTATGTTTTCTAATGTTCTTGAAATTGATCTTGCATCCGTTCCAAATTTATCAACAACTCCCATAGCATCTTCTAATTTTTTTCTAAGAACTATTATGTTGTCAAAATGTTTAGAAAATCTTGTACTAATTGTTTTCAAATGATTATAAATTTCTGTTGCTCCTTTTTGTACTTTCAGTGATTGAAATCCCATGTGCAAAGATTGTAAGTAAGCAGAGAGAGTATTAGGCCCACATATTACGACTTTATATTTTTTCATTAACTCTTGAGTTAATAATTCTTTTGTACTTGGATCTTGGTATTCAGTTAACTCTTTGTATAAACTTTCTGTAGGAGCATACACAATTGCAAAATCAGTAGTTTTTGGTGGAACAATATATTTTTCATTAACACTTTTAGCTTTTACTTTAAATGCTGAGGCTAATTTTGCTCTAGCATCTGCAACGGCCCTTTTGTCTTCCGCATCATGACCATCTGTAATTGCTTTGAATTTTTCTACTGGAAAATGACTATCTACAGGAACCAAAACATTTCCTTGAAGCTTTATTGCAAATTCAACATTTTCACTGGTATCCTCTTTCATTTTTACATTGGTCATAAATTGAGAGGCTGGCAGCAAATCTTTAATCAGGGCGTCTAGGCTAAATTCTGCAAGAGTTCCATATTTCTTAACTCCAGCTAAAATTTTTGTTATCCCCTCTTGGCTTTGATTTAACAGTTGTACTTGTTGGTTAAAATTACCAACTTTTTCCTCTACCTTAGTTAAAGTTTCAGTCATATCTTTAGTAACCCCAGTTGATAGGTTATTAAATGAAGTCGACATTGCACCAAGTGAGCTGTTGATCGTAGTATTTAAGGTATCTTTTAAACTTGAAATTTCTGAATTTAATTTAGCTATTTCCTCAGCTTCTTTGTTTTCATTTTCATCTTTTGGCTTAGTTTTTAAATTTAGATAAAGTATAGCTAAAACGCCGCCTAACAACAAAACTAGTAAAATTAACAATATATTATCCATGATTCTAATTTTTTATTTTATCGTAAATATTTGATTAATGTATTTAAATATTTAAAAATACTTAATGGAGCTAATTTTAGTATTGAAAATATTCTTTATTATTTGTGTTATTGTTGCACTTTATGCAATTATTAGAAATCTAGATATTATCAAAATTATACTAATTTATTGGAAAGACTTAATTTTTAGAAAGTAATTTTACTATTTTTTTTAGACCCATTTTATTATTGGATGACTTTGAAATCATCATGCAGGCCTCTGATCTTAATATTTCTCCATCCTTTAAAATACGCAGATTGTTTGCTTTTAACGTTTCTCCGGTAGAAGTGATATCTGTAATTATTTCCGATGAGCCTGTAAAAGGATAAGCTTCAGTTGCACCCAAACTATCAATTAATTTGAATTGGGTAACGCCCTTTGAAAACAAAAATTCCCTTGTTAAGTTTGGATATTTTGTTGCTACTCTTAATCTTTTCTTTTTCTTATCTTTAAATTCAAATGCAATTTCTTCTAAATCTGCAACTGTTTGTACATCTATCCATGGATCAGGAATCGCAACTACTAATGTGGCCTTTCCAAAATTATATCTTTTAAACACATTAATTTTCTTTTGAGTG